>DGUE01000023.1 GCA_002393895.1 Bacteroidales bacterium UBA4318 | reverse complement strand
ACATACCGAGGCCGCAGATGTACATTGTGGCACTCTCCGGCCTGGAATCCAGGCTGATGGTTTTTGCAAACTCCGGGGTAGGATGCTCCGCTTCGGGGATGAAATCATCCCCCTCCCACGGCGCGCCTATCCATTCGGCCTGCCATTCGGCGATGGGAGACGGATCATTATTCCTACTTGGTGCGCAAAGGCATAACGCCGGAATCAATAATAGCAAAAACGGTTTCCTGAACATATCTGCGCGAAATTTTCGTTAAAGATACGCAATAAATCCGGGAATTACCGCGTTACGAACAACGATGTGCGCTTTGCAAGATAATCTTTAACCGCAGTCCACTCATAGTACGGGCCGTCGACCGGCTTCAGGTTGCCAAGCTGCGCTTCTTCGCCGTTCAGCAGCACTTTCACCAGTACGTCTCCGGCTTTGCCCTTCTTGGGTGCGTAGAACACGAACTGGATGTTGGCAGCCATAGGGGAACGGAAACTCTGGAACGACTTCGCCAGGTCATCTGCCTTGGCTGGCATGAATCCGAAACCTTCCAGATCCATTATCATCAGCAGCGAAAGCACCACGTGGTCGTGACCGAAACGGAGGTCGGCACCGCGCTTGCGGGAGACCAGGCGCTCATCGGCCTTGGCTATCATGTCGTCCACTATGGAAGAGCAGGAAGTACGGTAAGGGAGATACTCGCGGAAACGCTCGTAATTATCTACCTCCCAAATAGTTGCAAATTCTTCCGGAGTGAAGATTCCGCCCACGTCCATACGTTCTTCTTCCGGCAGGCTGTTCATGCCGGCCACGAACATATAGAGGTAGAAGAAGGTCTCGTAGGCATTGCGCTTGCCAAGGCCAGCCACCGGATCCTTGAACAGGCGGCCGAGCACGTCGTTCACTCCCTTGAAGCGGCGGGTAAAGAACTGCTCGGGGCTCTCCCGATAGGGGAACATGGTGTCCGGTCCCTTGTAGCGGAAGGGGTTTTTGCCCATATTGGGGCGGGTGGCCTGGATGTCCAGGGTGCCCTGATGCTCGTAAACATCAGCCTTGGGCGCTTCCCTGGCGATGCTGGCGCAGCATGCGGACATACTCAAGATGGAACGCACCGAAGCGGAGGAGCAGGCATCTATGCTGCTGCCTTTTCCGAAGGCACCGGGGAAGGATTTCACCATGGCGCGGGCGATTTCTTCGTGCTGCTTCCATCCGAGGGGCGTGAGGTCCCCGATCTGATACTGGGCCTTCTGCCAGAAGGCATCCAGTTCCTTGTAGAGCTTCTCGCCGTACGCGGTCAGATTGCCCGACTTGGCGCCGGCGCGAAGCATCTCAAGGGGAAGGGTATAGGTTTTAGCTGTATAGGCATACCTTGAGCCGTGGCGCCCGTAGTGCTCGATAAAGATGGGCTCGTAGCCCTTAGGAGCCTTTGTGGAAGCCTTGGGGCTCAGGTCGTAGACAAGATCTTCGCCGTTTGCAAGAGCCGGATTGGAGCGGATTTCCTCGCGTATGTTCTCCCGCACTTTCGAAGGCGCCTCCTGTGTCTGGGGGACCTCCACGATGATGAAGTGGGTGGGAACCGAACGCTCGCCGGCATGGTCGTACTTGCGCTTGTTGTCGGTAGGATAGTTGACTATGTGGGTGTTCGGGTCGCCCTGGCCGCGGACGGCCATGGAGGTGGATCCGCCGCCGTCCATGTTCAGGGCATACTGCGGGTTGAACCACTTGACCAGGAAGAGGGTGAGCTCCTTTGCGGTCATTCCCTCGCCTATCCCGGCCCTGCGGCCGTCCACCGCGAGGAGAATCAGATGATCGTCGCTTGTCTTGGCAACGGCCGCACGGGGATGCCGGACGCCCTGGTGACGGGCCGGGCTCTCATAATGCAGCTGCTTCAGATCATCCGGAGTAAGGGAGGGATCCACGAAGCGCGCGCCCACAGGGTCGAAATCATCTACCAGCATGGGTGAGCTGGTAAAGATGTTCAGATCCGGCTTGGAGGCATAGAATGCCCTTTGCTCCTTGATGCTCTTGCCCTTGCCGTCGAAGGAGATGCGCACATCCCGGAATCCGTCGGTATAGATGGCCGCCTCGCTCTTCCAGTTGGGAACAGGCTCGTCGAAGACCGTATTCTTGGCCATGTTGTGGTACATAGTCCCGTTCACCTTGATGGCCACCGAAGTAGGCTCATAGGTGGCGTTCATCGCCACAATGGCGTTGTTGCGGGCGAATACGTCGGAGGTGATGGCCACGGGATCGGAATATGTGAACCTGAACGCATATTTGGGGTTGCACAGGTCCAGGTCGACCACGAACACCTGCTGCGCCACCCCGGAAACCTCGTCGATCCCCGAGAAGGTGTAGTAGGTGATGCCGTCTGCAATAGGCGTAACCGTCCAGCCATTGCCTGGTTTAGGGTTGGCAGACAGATTAAGGCTGCATGCAAGCAGCAGGAACAAACTGATTATGCGGAGTTTTTTCATTGAATCAGGCTATCGATTATCGGCTTGATGATTCCTTCCATCACCGTGTAGGCGTCGGGGTTGGGATGCAGATGGTCGTAGAGCCAGTAGGCTTCCTTGAGGGAATAGCCATCCTCGGCCACGAGGGCAGGATAGTAATCGCAGTAGGTGAAGCCTTTCTGGGCGGCGTAGGCCTTGATCATGTCATTGACCGCGACTATGTGCGCCCCTTTGGTCTTGGGATTGGAAAGATTGGAATAAGTGTCGTTGCAGGGGGTGATGGAGCACAGGATGACATTCATGTGCTCGGCTTCCGCCTGCTCCGCCATGTTCTTGATATTGGCAAGTATCTCCTGCTTGGAATAGCCTTGCGCAAGATCGTTGGTGCCGGCCATGATCACCACGCACTGGGGATCCAGGGCGATGATGTCTTTCTTGTAGCGCGAGAGCATCTGGATTGTATTCTGCCCGCTGACTCCCTTATCTACATAGTTGTTGCGGGTAAAGAAGTCCGGATGCCAGGTAACCTTCACGTTGTTCCCCTTGTCCTCAAGCCAGGAAGGAAGAGGGCTGAGAGGGATCACTATCTTGTCTTTGGATATCTCGCGAGGGCTGGTTCCCCACTGCCAGGTGATGCTGTCGCCCATGAAGGCCGCATAGGGCCCGGTATGGGGCGTGACAAACGCTATCTCCTGGGATGGCGATGCGGTGTTCATGGACACCGTAAAGTTGGCCATCAGCAGATACTTGTCCGCAGGGAACATCCAGCAGGCGCGGGTGTCCTTCAGCATGAGGGCGTCGTACTCCTCCTGCCCAATGGCACGGATGGCCGTATATTCAGGCGTGATGGCCGATGGCTGGGTTCCGGCATTGTCCCATGTGGCGCACCAGTACTTGAGTTCCGCCGGAGTGTCGGTATCCAGTTCGAAGCGGTAACGGAGGTGGTCCGTAGCTATGTAGAGCTTGGGCACCGACCACACGCCGCCGCCTTCGTAGCTGGCTTCGATGGGAGGTTTGTTGCCCGCTTTGGGATTATCCACTCCGCCTTCGGTAACCACGAGGGACACCTTGTTGATATGCACCAGGCTCCAGGTCTTGTCCGCCTTCACGCGGAGGCGGCAGACACCTTCCTTGAGTGGGGATACCCGAAAAGAGATAAACTCCCCTCCACCGGTCTCCGAGACCTTCACCTGCCCGCTCTTGAACCGGGCATAGATGTCCCACACACCTTCGGCCACGGGAATCATAGCCTGGGTGTTGGCAGACTCGAAACCTTCGCCGCTCAGCTCCAGCCCCGAGGGAATCGGGGCCGGGGCGGGCGTCTTCTCACATGAAAGGAGAAGAACGGCGGCGAAAACACTAACTAACCTGAAAATACTTTTCATCCTGTATTACTTCTTGAATACAGGCATATCGCCGCTGAGGTCCCAAACGTTGGTATCCCAACCGAGAGTGGAAGCAAGCTGGGAAAGGGTCTTCCCTGCCTCAACCTTGCCGTGGTAAGGGAACTGGGGATAGCCGTCCTGGCCGTTGGCTGCAGCAGTGGCCTTGGAAGCAGTGCCATCCTGCTTGATCAGCGGGCTGGTAGGGCTCACATCGGGGTGTGAGTAGCCTGCAGCAGGCACCCAGTAGGCAGTGATGGCCATCGCAGGATTGCGGTAGCAATTGGTGATGGTGGAAAGAGGATAGGTGACACCGACGAAACCGCCGCTGCTCCAGTTTGTCTCTCCTATAGAACCTGCTGTGAGTTCGGAACCCCATGCGACGCAGCCTTCAGCCTTGAAGGCCTTGCTGGACTGGAAGCCGATGAAGCCACCCGCGCCGAAACTGTCGGCAATCACTTTGCCGCTGCAATAGCAGTTGGTGATGGTCGCAGCCTCGGGCTGACCGTCGATCAAGCCGGCAAATCCGCCCATATAGGAGTTGGAGCTCACATCGCCTGTGCTATAGCAGTTCTCAATGGTTGCAGTCACGGCACTCGCCTGGACCAGGCCGACGAATCCTCCGTTGTTGCGATACTTTCCGATGACGTTTCCGGTGGAGAAGCAACGCTCGATCTTGCCGCCCTTGAAGGTGCCCACGAATCCGCCTATCGAACGGCCGTTGACGGTGAGTTCGATAACGGTAGAGGCCGAGCAGTCCGCTGCATTTGCCCTCTCGAGGTGGCCCACGAGGCCGCCAAGAGATACTTCCTTGGTGCTTGCCTCGCTATGGGTGACGTGGCCGGATGCTGTGCAGCGGCTGATGTCGTTGTAGCTCACGCCCACAAGTCCGCCCACATTCTTGACAGCCTCCAGAGTCACATCTTCTGCCGTGCAGTCTTCCATGGTGGCGTTCACCGGGAAGTCGGTCACGCCAAGCTGGCCGATGAGGCCTCCCACGCGCTCGCCGGTGGAAGTCACCTTGGTGTTCTTCACATGGCAGTCCTTAATCACCGATGGCGAATACACCTGACCGGCTATGCCGCCGGCATAGCTGTCGGCAATCACCTCGGAGTTCTGGATGGTAACACCTGTCACTGTTGCAGAAACATACTCAGGAGCATCTTTGGTGCCGATGTTGGTGCCCAGGTAACCTGCAATCACGCCGGTTTTGCCGGAGCCCTCGATCTTGGCGCCGTCGAAAGTGACGTTCTTCACCGTGCCGTTGA
>DGUE01000026.1 GCA_002393895.1 Bacteroidales bacterium UBA4318 | reverse complement strand
CTCCCTTCTTGTCGCGGGGGAGGGGCGCGTTGAGGTCGAGGGTCGTCACCTGGAACATGTTGCCCGCTCCCTCGGCGTCGGAGGCCGTGATGAGAGGGGTGTGCAGATAGACGAAGCCCTTTGAGTGGAAATACTCATGGATGGCGTATGCCATCTGGCTGCGGAGGCGCAGCACGGCTCCGAAAGTATTGGTACGCGGGCGCATGTGCGCGACGGTGCGCAGATACTCGAAGCTGGTGTCCTTCTTCTGCAGCGGATAGCGTACGGGGTCGCATTCCCCGTAAAGCTCTATGTCGGATGCCTGGATCTCGACTGCCTGCCCGCTGCCTATCGACTCGACCAGCCTGCCGCGCACGGCGATGCATGCCCCCGTGGTGATCTTCGAGAGCAGGGTGGGATCGGTAGCGTTCTTGTCGAGAACAATCTGTATGTTATCTATGGTAGATCCGTCGTTCAGGGCGATGAACGCGATCTCTTTGTTTCCACGTTTGGTGCGCACCCAGCCCTTCGCGAGCACTTCTTCTCCGGGCGCTTTGACAAGAAGGTCCTTGACCTTCGTTCTGAGTATTTCCTGTGACATTCTTATAATATTATTTTAAAAAGCAGCCCTCATTAAGGGGGCTGCTCTATAGTACCGGGGCGAAATTACTCGCCCTTTCTTGCTGAGTACATGATCTTAAGCGCAGAGCAGCGTCGCAGCTCCTGCTTAACATCGGTAATGATACCCATACGTACGTCCTGGTCTGCCCTGATGCAGATGGTCATGAAGGAACGGTCGGCCTCACTCTTGGAGTCACGCTCCGCAGCGACGAAGTCGCGGATGTCGTCCACGGTCTTGAAAGAGTCGTTGAGCTGGATACGTGCATCGGTACCGTACTGAGCCTGAAGGCTGCGGATAGGGGTTCCGATGTTGATGTAGGAAGAGAGGTCCTTGCGCTCGAGCTTCACGGATTCCGATGCCTGGGGGATCTTGACAACGACCTTGTTTTCGGTTTCCCTCATCTGGGTCGTCACCATGAAGAAGAACAGGAGCATGAACACGATATCAGACAGAGACCCGGAAGCGATTCCCGGCATTTCTTTCTTTTCGCCTTTCTTGAACATTGACATAGCTATATCCTCCTATCTTCTTCTTTTACCTACATCCTTAGGCTCGGCCTCGGAAATCTGCTGAGGTACGAGATCCTTGATGATTTTCTGCTGATCTTCTTCAAGAGCCAGGAACTTCTTGCCAAATTCCCTCATCGAGGCTTCGTCGCGGAGTTCGTTCACGGCCTTCACAAGCTCGTTCTGAACGGCGATATATGCCTGATAACTGGTGCCGCGGTCGTTCTGGAGGGAGATAACGCCCTTGGAGACTTTGCGGTTGCCGAGGCCTTCGATCTCGGTGGGTTCCATTACAGGAAGGTTGGGATCGTCGGTGGGGTTGGTAAGGAAGATCTTGATCTTGTCTTTGAGCTGGCTAACGTCTATGGGTTCACTACCGGCCAAAATTCTGTCGGCGGAGTTAATCTTCACAATGATGATGTTGCGACGATTAACTTTCTGGTCCTCTACCTTCTGGTTAGGGTCGGGCATAGGAGGCAGACGACGGCTAAGTCCGGTCTGGCTTCCCATGGTTGTGGTCATAAGGAAGTAGCAGAGCAGGAGGAAAGCGATGTCGGCCGTTGAACTCGAATTAATCGCGGGTGTTTTCTTTGCCATAGTCCGTTAACCTTTTTTGTTCGTGATTGCAAGACGGATTTCACCAACAACGATGGAAAGAACTGCCACGATGCCGGCGAAATATGTCAGGTAGAGAATCGTATCGGTAAGTTTGAGGGTGGCCGCAGAAGGCTGCTCCAGCATTCCCATTGCGGGTGCGCCGGGGGCAATCAGGTATGCGACGAAGCATACCGCGGCCACTGCCACGAGCCCGAGGCCCAGTTTGACCAGGCTCTTGGGATCGTTGATGGCGCCCACCACGAGGCCTACGATGACAACGGCTGCAAGTGCGAGGCCCACCATGCAGTAGGTCCAGCCGAGCAGGGTGTCAACGTTGCCCTCTTTCCAGCCGCCGGTGAAGCCCAACACGAGGAGGACCACACTGACGACGATGAGGATCACCATCGCCCATTTGAATATCTTGTTATAGCTTTTCATTATTTCTTTCCGTATTTGGTGAGTACATCGATGAGGCTGATGGAGCTGTCTTCCATGTCGATGGTGATGCTCTCGATCTTAGCAAGGATGTAGTTGTAGAACACCTGAAGGATCATAGCGACGATAAGACCCGCCACAGTGGTGATAAGGGCGACCTTCATACCGCCTGCAACAACGTTCGGGCTGATATCGCCTGCTGCCTGGATGGCGTCGAATGCCTGGATCATACCGATAACGGTTCCGAGGAATCCGAGTGAAGGGGCGATTGCGATGAAGAGGCTGATCCAGCTCAGACCGCTCTCAAGCTCGCTGTTCTGAACGGAGCCGTAGGAGACGATGTTCTTCTCGACCACGTCGACGCCCTGATCGTAATGCAGGAGACCCTGATAGTAAATGCTGGCAACAGGGCCGCGGGTGTTGCGGCAAACCTCCTTTGCCTTCTCGATGCCACCTTCTTCGAGGGCCTTCTCAACGTCGGCAATAAGCTTCTTGGTGTTGGTCTTGGAGAAGGAGAGATAGAGGATACGCTCGATTGAAAGGGCGAGACCGATGACAAGGCAGATGATGATGAGGGACATGAAGCCTGCACCACCTTCGATGAACTTGGTCTTGAGGGCCTGGGTGAGAGGAACCTCGGGGGCAGCTGCGGTAAGGGCGTCCATACCGGTGGCGGGAGCCTGTGCTACTTCTTCCGTTGCTGCCTGCTCAGGAGCAGCGGCATCCTGTGCGGAAGCAATGTTAGCAGTGAAAGCCATAAGGGCCGTTGCTGCGAGAATCATGAAAAACTTTTTCATAACTTGTTTTAAGTAATTTAATTGATAATGTTTATTTGATCGATATTTAATTCAGCATTATAAAATCAACGCAATTTAGCAAAAAAAAATCATATGCCAATAACTATTTTGATATTTCGCCCTTGAGATTTTTCTCAAGAAGGCGCTTTACTTTTTCATTATCAGCATATTCGCCCATCAGGAAGAACAGTTTCGCAAGCCCTCCCTCGGTGGTTATATCGCTCCCCGACACCACCCCGGCCTCCTTGAGGGCCTTGCCCGTGGCATAGAGGTTCATGTTCACATCCCCGGCCAGGCACTGGGTGATGTTCAGAAGGATCTTGCCGCTCGCGGAACTCTGCCGGATGATGTCCGTGAACCAGGGTTTGGAGATGGCATTCCCGGAGCCGTAGGTTTCTATGATGACCGCTCGTATGCCGCTGCCCAGCAGCACGTTGCGCGCCACCTGCTCGGTGATTCCCGGGTGCACTTTGAGTATGGCTACACGGGTGTCCAGATCCGTGTGTATGGTCAGCGTAGCCTCGGTGGAGGGGTAGCGGATGAGTGCCTTGTTGTAGCGAATGCGTATGCCTGCCTCGGCGAGAGGCGGGCAGTTTGGGGAGCGGAACGCGTCGAAAGCAGTGGCGTTCACCTTGGTGGCGCGGTTGCCGCGGATGAGCTGGGAATTGAAGTAGATTGCCACCTCGGGCACCATCGCCCGCCCGCGGGCATCCTTGGCGGAAGCCACCTCGATGGCGGAAACGAGGTTTTCCTTGCCATCTGTGCGCAAACTCCCCACAGGCAGCTGGCTGCCGGTGAAAATGACGGGTTTTGCCAGGCCGTCCAGCATGAAACTCAGCGCCGAAGCGGAGTAGGCCATGGTGTCGGTGCCATGAAGCACCACGAAGCCGTCGTAGGCGTCATATTTTTCCTTTATCAGCACCGCAAGCTCCTTCCACATCCCAGGCTCCACGTCCGACGAGTCTATCAGCGGGTCGAAGGTGTAGGAATCTATCTTGAATGTAAACTTCTGCAGTTCAGGCACTTCGCTGAGGATCTGGGAGAAGTCGAAAGGCGCGAGCCCGTGAGCGCTTTCCTTCATTCCTATGGTGCCTCCGGTGTATATCAGCAGGATGGCGGATTTATCGTTCTTGCTCATAATGAGAACAGTTTTTCGGCGTTTGCGGTGGTGACGGCCGCCACCGTTTCTATATCCAGCCCCTTCACCTCTGCCACCTTGGCGGCGATGATGGGGATGTTGGCGCTCTCGTTCCGCGTGCCGCGGAGCGGCGTGGGTGCCATGTAGGGGGAATCGGTTTCCAGCAGTATGCACTCCAGGGGAATCTGCTTCACGGTTTCCGGGAGCGATGCCTTCTTGAAGGTGATGACCCCGCCTATCCCCACGGACCAGTCCCCGTATTTGCGGATGCGGCGGAAGGTCTCGATGCTGCCGCTGAAGGCGTGAAGGTTGCCTCGCAGCCCCAGATGGCGGCAGTCGTCCAGCACCTTGAAGAAGTCTTCAGTAGCATCGCGCAGGTGGATATTCACTGGCAGGCCCCACTCCGCAGCCAGTTCGAACTGCACGCGCAGGGCCTCTTTCTGCTCTTCCCTGAACTCGGCGCCGTAGTGGTAGTCCAGGCCTATCTCTCCGATAGCCACGACCCCCTTGCCCTTCCAGGCCTGAAGGGCGTCAATCTCATCCCTCCAGTTCTTTTTTACGGAGCCGGGGTAAAGCCCCAGCATGGGGTAGAGAACGCCCGGGTGCCTGGCCGCGGCGGCATACATGGCATCCCTCTCGCCGGTGTCGATGTCGGCCAGCAGCATCTTCGAAACCCCGGCGGCGAGGGCCCTTTCCACGAAAAGGTCCTGCTCCGCACCGGGGAAAGCCTCGTCGGTGCAGTGGGTATGCGTGTCGATGAATACCATTTCTGCAAAGTTACGATTTTCTTGCATTGATGGTACACCGCCCCGTGAGGTCGGTGCAGATGAATCCGTCCGTTTCCAGCAGGACCGCTATCCGGGCAACCTCGTTGTAGGGTTTGCCGCAGAGGTAGCACAGTTCTTCCAGGTCCACCCCGCGCCTCTGGGCTATAATGCCTGCCAGTTCGCAGATGGCGCTCAGTTCGGAACTGTCTGTGCGTGAGCCGTAATACTCGCTCACCATGGTGCAGAAATCTTTCTTTTTCCTTATGCTGTAGCGGCCCAGGCCAAGCTGTTCCCCGAGCCCCGGAAGGCCGGTGATGGCTTCCGCGGTGCGGGAGCGGATGAGGGCGTTGCATCCGGCGGAACGCGCATCATCCACACGCCCTGGAAGGGCGAATACCTCTCTCCCGTAACTGTCTGCCAGCCTGCATGTTATGAGGCCGCCTCCGTTAGCCTTGGATTCCACCAGCACCGTGCATCCGGCCAGCCCCGCTATGATGCGGTTCCTCCGCACGAAGGTGAATGCAACGGGGGAGGTGCCCGGGGGATAGTCTGTCACCAGGGCGCTCCCCGGGGAGGATGCGATGCGCTCCGCCGCTTTCCGGTGCGCTGCCGGGTAGAGGTCGTCGATGCCGCAGGGGAGCACGGCTATGGTGGGCAGCCCGAGGTCCAATGCGGAGATATGTGCAGTTATGTCCACCCCGAAAGCCAGGCCGCTCACGATAACCGGCTTTGCGGGCGCCTGTGAGCATGCATCCACTATCTTCCTGGTCCACTCCCTTCCGTAGGGGGAAATGTCCCTTGTGCCCACAATGGCTATCGACGGCCTTTCGCGGAAGATCTCGGAAGGGGAGGACGCGCTTTTGTAGTAGAGCCCGGCAGGGCAGTCCGGGCAGTCCCGCAGCAGGGCCGGAAACTCCGCCTCGGTGCTGGCTATGAAGCGGCATCCCTGACTCTCCAGCCTGTGCAGCTCTTCCGCGGCTTCATCGAGGGCCGCCCTGCAGATCTTCCCTCTGTATTTACTGTGCGCGCCCAACAGGGCGTCTGCCTCTTTCGGAGATAGTTCGAACACAGAATATGCCGAACCCAGTTTTGAAACTATGCCGGATACATACAGGGGTTCGTATCCGAAAATCCTGCCCAGTGCGGCAGCGCCCGTCCTTTCCTTCACAATGTCTTCCATGCCTGCAAGGTAGGCATAAAAAAAGTAACCCCCGGGGGTAAGACCGGGGGTAAAAACTCAAATTCATGTTTGCGGCATGCTAATCCACTATCAATAAGGCATCTCCGTAGGGGCCGAAGCGATAACCTTCCTTGAGGGCCACGTCGTAGGCGTTCATTACATTCTGATACCCGCCGAATGCGGCGACGCACATCAGCATCGTCGACTCCGGACGGTGGAAATTGGAAACGAACGCATCGGGGATGGAGAAGGAGTAGGGAGGGAAGATGAACTTGTTG
>DGUE01000194.1 GCA_002393895.1 Bacteroidales bacterium UBA4318 | reverse complement strand
ATTTCGCACTGAAAAGCGGCGCCACCTGATCCTGCTCTCCAATGAAGGACGGCAGCACGGCACGCAAAGCTTCTTCCGAAACCCCTTTCAGCGGATAGAACGCATCCACATCCTTCTCCCTGTCATAAGAAGGAGTAGTCGCGCCGAAAGTGACCCCCGCGATGTACTGCTTGCGCTCGCGCTGGAAGCTTTCCGCCAGTTTAGTGGCCTTGCCTATGCACACCAGCAGCACCCCGGTAGCCAGCGGATCCAGCGTGCCGGCATGCCCCACCTTCAGGTTCTTCTTCCGGAAATGTTTGATGGCCATCCACTTGACCTTGCGGATAACATCCGCCGAGGTCCAGCGGTAGGGCTTGTCCACCACCACCACTATTCCGTCTGGGTAGTCTTCAATGGAATGGCTCAACTCCATCCCGGGGCGCAGGGTCAGATAGCTCATTTCGCAGATATCTCAAGGCGTCCATTCCACGCGTCGTTCGCGCGGTAATGCGGGGCATATTCACATTCTATGGTTGCCACAGGTGCCTGGAACGATCCGGCGCGGGTGACATAGAACTCTTCGGTGACGGTAGTCTTCTCTTCGGGATAAACTTCATACCAAAGCTCGATGCGGTCTGCCAGCACATTGCGGTAGCAGTTCCAGCGGTAGCCGGAAAGCTGGTTTACGGGGATAAGGCCCGCGCCGAAGGGGATGGTGACCTTGACGAAGCTACGGTTCTCTTCGTTGGTGATGGTGTAGGAAAGCTTCATCCGGTCGCCGATAGATTCCTTCGCTTCGCTCGGAATGACAGTCGTGGCTGGTATGGCCGTGATAGTCATTCCGTTGCCGGAGGCGCGGATCTTCTCGAAGGGCAGGGTGTACTCTGCCTTAAGTGCCAGAACCTTCGTGTCCAGCACGTCCTCGGGTCCGTTAAGCACCATGCCGAGGGCCTCGATATAACCGGACTGCTGTTTCCAGCTCTGGGTTTCTTTCTGAAGCATAATCCAGAGGCGGATGCCGTTGGAGATATCAAAGTGCCCGTGCTCGTCCATAATTTCAGCAAGGGCGCAGTGCGCATCGAGTTCGGTTTCGAGCAGCCCGCGCCAGGGCATTACCGCATTCGGATAATAGACACCTCCGCTCTTGTGCGGCTGTGCGTATTCCACCAGCGATTCGATGTCGGCGGCAAGCGACTTGCGGAGTTTGCGGGCAGTGCCCAGCTTGATGCCAAGCTTCGAGGCTAGGGCCACCCCGCCGTCCAGGTTGAGGAGATTATCCAGAGTCTGCACCCGGCGGGCCTTGGCGGCAATCCAGCCGTTGAGGCCGCGCTCTTTCTTAGGCACCAGGTAGGCCTTGGCATCCTTCCGGAAATCAGCGTCCGTCTTCTCCTTGAAGGCAACCTCCGGGAAGAGGCTGCGGGTGTGGAGATACTGCTGCAGCGAAAGCCCGCGGTACCACCAGCCAACCTTCTCCTTTGCAAAGAAGCGGGAGTCGATATACTGCACTGCGGCGGCCTCATCCACTATCTCGAGCCCGTGCACCAGGCGCAGGACCACGGCTGTAACGAGGGGAGATGAGCTCATTTCGGCGAACCATCCGAATCCTCCGTCCGCATTCTTGCAGGCAAGCAGTTTCTTGACTGCGTCCTCCCTGTCGAATTCAGGTTCGAGGCCGAGCTTGCGGCAGAGACTCCAAGCATACAGGGCGCGGGCCAGAGAGATAGCATTGTCGCACTCCGGCTTGAGTTCGGTGGGGAGGGCGTCGCGCAGCATCTGCCGGATGTCTATCTCTTGCAGTTCAGGGATGGATCCGTCCACATTCTCGAACATCGCGCGGAGTTCCGCCTCCAGCGCTGCCTTGTCGGCACCGGACAGAAGCACTGCCGAATGAGTCTCGGTTAGAGTCTGCACAGGATGCTTCACCGGCACTGTTACGAACACTCCGTCGGAGCCGTAAGTGCCTGAATCCGGGACGAATACAGCCTTGATTCCGAGGTTCTCCACGGCTGGAGCGTCGAGGACAAAGTCCTGGCTGGCGCCACCCTTGGCCGGCACAGTTATCTTGCAGGATGCGGTGCGCAGCACCTTGGAGGTCTTATGGTCGGTGCCGTCCAGCAGCTGGACACTGAGGGTGCCCTTCAGGTCCTTCGATATCGAACTGCTGAGCGCGATACGGGCGATGTATTTGTCTCCTTCATAGAGGAACTGAGGCTCTACCAGGCTGATCTTGACGGGGATGGTGACCACCATCTCGCGGCGGAGCGTTTCGTTTCGCATCTGCTTGTCGTGCGCGAATATCTGCACGTAGTAGGTGGAGAGTTTGTCGGCGTTGGTGAAACTGAAGCTGATATTGCCATCCTTGTCGCTTCGAAGGAAAGGCTCCCACGTTATGGTATTTGCGAAGTTCTCTCGGATGGGGACATCTGCTGCTACCCCATGGCCTTCATCTGCCAACTGGAAGGGGATGGCTTCCTCTTCCATAACAGAATCATTAACCATATAATCCGCTTCAATTGGGGCTGCTGCCGTCATTTCCACAGTGCCTGCTGCCTTGCTCATCATCGCGTTCTTGCCAAGCCCGCGTATCATGAGCCTGTGACTGGATTCATCCAGGCCGCAGATGCTATTAAAGGGTATGAATGGCAGTGGTTTCTTTGCGGCACGTGTGTTGGACCAGGCATTGACTGCATACCTCTCGGTGCTCTTGTCGAATACCGTGGCAGCGCATTCAACTCCGGTTAGGGTCTTGATTTCAAAGGTATAGGCGGCTCCGGGAGAGGTGGTGTCCAGGAAGCGGCTGAATGTGAGCGGGAGGTCGTAGCGATGGTCTTCCCTGCGCACTTCGCAATCGTATCTATATCCTCGTTTGTTCTGGAAATAAATCACAGAGAGCAGCACCACTTCGGGATCGCTCTGCTTCATCCTATAACGAACAGTCGTTTCTGCAAAACCGTTGGTTGGGGTAAAATGCTCCACCCTCTTCCAGAGCATCTTGTTGCCGCTACCGTGCGCCTCCACCACCATCCATACGGGGAGAGTACCTGCCGTGACGCTGATTTCTGATTCTCCGTCACCTTCCTTGGAGGAAAAACGATACAGTGCCTTCTCAGCCTTCTGTGGTTCATTGCCGATGATGTATTCGTCTCTGGTCCACTCCATCGTTTCGCCGGTAGCATCGATAACCTTTATATTAAAGAGGTACCAGTCATATCCGGTAGTGGCGGTATCGACCCGGACGCTGACGTCGAAGTTCCCGTCCTTGTCGAGCTGGACAGGGCCGGACGCCCATTCACTGCCTTGGTGCTGCACCTTGTAGGAGATGTTTGCGGCGCTCAGGGAATGGCCCGAATAGGAATAAATGCGTCCGCGGAAATGGATTTCCTCCAAGGGGCGGCGATATGACGTATGCTTTTCGAAGATAAGGTCGAAGGTAGGGAGAACGAACTCATCTACACGGACTCCGCGGTTTGCGATGGTAGTGCCGTTGCAGATCAGTTTAAGATGGTAGATGCCCCCACGTTTCGAGCGCTTCAGCACAATGTCTCCTGCAACGCTGCCGAATTCGTTGGTAGTCAGGTTGCGGCTGTCCAGCAGTTTGTTCTCCGTGTCGTATAGTTCTATCTTGGCGTTGATGCCTTTACCGCAGCACATCAGATTATAAATGCCCTTGTACAGGACCGCCTTGAAG
>DGUE01000073.1 GCA_002393895.1 Bacteroidales bacterium UBA4318 | reverse complement strand
GAAGCCGAAGCGAAGAGGTTCCCGTCTATCACCGAATAACCGGAAATCATCGGAGTGTAGAATGCGTTCGCAAAGCTCCAGATGCTGCCGCGGTTGGTGGCGAGCGATTCGGTCGTGGCCTTGATGTCCAGCCCGGTGTCGAGGAAACCGTTGCAGGAGACGGCCGTCAGGGCCGCAAGCGCAAGGATAAGAATGGTGATTCTGTTTTTCATCTCTTTGGGGCTTAGAAGGTTAGACTGATTCCGGCGTTGAAGCTGCGAAGCTGGGGATACCCGCCTGAAGCGTTCTCAGGGTCGATATTGTATTTGCTCTGCAGCGGACTGAAAGTCAGAAGGTTCTGCCCGTTCACAAAGCAGCGGACACCTTCTTTTATGGTGTAGCCGAACTCCAGGTTGCGGAGTTTGATGAAGGACCCGTCCTTTAGCCACAGCGTGCTCAGGCGGTAGTTGTTCTGGTTGCCCTGGGTAGTCAGGCGAGGATAGGTGGCCGTGGCGCGGGTATCTATCCCCTGCATAGGGTAGTAGGCCCAGGCGCCCTCGGCGATAGCATAAGCATTGCCGTTGTCGATAAAGGCGACGGTCTGGTTCCAGTTGTCCAGGAGGTTCACGCTAACGCCGGCAACACCCTGGAACAGGATTTCGGCATCGAAGCCGCGCCAGGCGAGCTTGCCTCCGAAGCTGAAGTTCCATTCCGGAATCCAGCTCCGGCCGATGCGGGTGATGTCGTTCTGGTCGATGACGGTATTGCCGTCCAGGTCAAGATACTTCACGTCTCCGGGCTGCACCTCGCCGAAGGCCGGTGTAGGAAGGGCCGGCAGCAGGCGGCCGTCATCGTCGAAGTCCTGCACCTGGTAAAACCCATCCGCAATCAGTCCGATGAAGGTGCCGTAAGGCCTGCCGGTGCTTGCACTGAAGGCATTTGCCGGCGGCACTTCGGCCATATTCACAATGGTGTTGGTGGCGTAGGAAACGGACCCGCCGGCGCTGTAGCTAAGTTCTCCGGCCTTTCCGTTATACTCCGCCGACAGCTCGAAGCCGCGGCTGGTCATTTCTCCTATGTTGGAGAAGGAATACTGCTTTCCGTAGTAGCCCATGAGCGACTTGTCCAGGGTGAGGATGCCGGTGCGGCGGTCCAGGAAGGCATCCGCCGTGAGCTGCAGGCCTCCGAACAGGGTGGCATCCAGGCCTATGTTCAGCTTGAGACTCTTTTCTGGACCGATTTCATCGTTGGGATTGAACATGGGCACCAGGCTGTTCTGCCATTCGGCTGAGGGAAAGCCCATATAGAAGGCTCCGATGTAGCTGTAGGTGTAGTAATCCTTGTATAGATAGCGGCCGTTGGAGTTGAAGTCGTTAAGGATGTTGGTGGCCTTCGACTCCGAGAAGCCTGTGAGGCCGGCAGAGGCACGCAGCTTGAGGAACTGCACCAGGCCGGAGCCCTTCAGGAAGTCTTCGTTGGAAGCCACCCAAGCGGCCGAAACGGCCGGGTAGAAATGCCAGCGGTGGCCGGGAGCAAAGGCGTCGTTGCCGAACTCAGAGAAGCCGAGTTCCGCGATGTAGCGGTGGGCATAGTCATAATGCACCAGGCCGTTCAGGTTCAGGGTGTTGTACTTGAACGAGAAGTAGCCGTCGCCCTTGTAAGCAGAGATGCCCCAGTTCAGGCGGGCTGTCAGATTATGCTCGCCGAAGCTGCGGTCGTACCCTGCGGTCAGGCGCCCCTGCTTCCAGTCCTGCATGCCGGCGGAGCCGTATCCGCTTGCGGTGAGGGTGGTGGTTTCGTCGGTAGTGGTAGTGGCACCGTTATACCAGCGGGCGTAGTTGCGCGACTTGGAATACGTGCTGAGGGTGTAGCTGTAGAACGATACCGCCTGCTCCAGGAACAGGCCTTCCGTTATCATATCCAGCCGTTCCTTCACGCTCAGGTTGGTCTGCAGGCTGCGGGCCTTCACGGAGAACCATCCGAGGCCGTTCACCGACGCATACGGGTTGTTGGGATAGACGCCTGTGCCGCTGAAATGCGTGCGGGCGGCATCATCATACACTCCATAGATGTTGGAAGGATATTTGGCCAGGTTGGCGAACAGCGAGGACGTGCTGTAGTTCGGACGGTGGAGGGTCTCGATGCGTCCGCCTATATCCATCTTCACCTCGAACACCTTGAGCACGTTGAAGTCCAGGTTGGCCCGCACATTGAAGCGCTGGTAACCAAGGTTGCGGGTGCTGTCGGTATCCGCCGCATTCAGCAGGCCTTTGTTGCCGAGATAATCGAGGTTGATGTTATAGCGTGCGGCCTTGGATCCGCCGTTGAGCACTACATCCGCATCCATATAACTGCCGCTGCAGCGGAGGGCCTTGGCGTACCAATCGGTGTTGGGAAGGGAGCCGGAGCCGTATTCCGCCAGTTGTGTCTCGGTATACACCGGCGACCATACCATCCCCTTGTCGTTGGAAACGGCCTGATTGTAGAGAGTGGCGAACCTGTAGGAATCCAGCGGCTTGTTCAGAAGGGCCGGGGTCTGCACTCCATAGCGGACGCGGGCATTCACCTTCGCCTGCCCTTCCACTCCCCTGCGGGTCGTGATGCTGATGACGCCGTTGGCGCCCTTCTCGCCATAGAGTGCGAGCGCTGCGGCATCCTTGAGCACTTCCACCTTCTCGATTTCGGCGGGAGAGATGGAAGTGAGATAATCTATATTAACCTCGAAGCCGTCCACGAACAGGCGGGCCTGGTTCCAGGTTCCGAGGCCGTAGCTGCCCATCCCGCGGATGAGATAGCTGGCAGTGTTGCTGCCGGGTTCGCCGGTGCCATGGAGTATGGTAAGGCCGGGGAAGGCCCCGATGAAGCTGTTGGTGAGGTTGGCCTCCACGCGCTTGTAGAGTTCGTCGCCGGAGGCGGTGCTGATGGCGGCGGTGCCGTAGTCCTGCGCGGCTGCGCCCAATCCAACCAGAAGGGCGGCGGCAACTGAAATCATTCTGAGTAATCTGTTCATAGCTCGCCTCCTTTATTTGGTATATCCGGGATTCTGGACCGTGGTGCCCTTGTTCACCTCCAGCTGAGGGAGGGGTTCGAGGAGCATCTCGTCGCTCCAATAAGCATTGTAAACCACTGAATCCCACCAGGTTTCTATCCATTTTGCAGCGAAGGGCCAGGTGGCGGCTTCGTCGTTCTTTATGTTGAACTGGAGCATACGCATAGGGCCTCCGCAGATGCCGTTGCCCACGTTGG
>DGUE01000018.1 GCA_002393895.1 Bacteroidales bacterium UBA4318 | reverse complement strand
CCCTTCGGGCTCACCCCACCATCCCTTCGGGACGGTCCCCCCGCTATCGTTGGGGTCCCTGGAAAACGAGAGTTTTCTGGGGTACAGCCGCGGGTGTTACGTCCCTCAGGGGAAATACATTCCACCACCAAAAGAACAGATAGAATTATGAAGAATCTAGCAGTATTCGCGAGTGGTACCGGCTCGAACTTCGAGGCGATTGCCGATGCGTGCGCGGATGGGCGTCTGGATGCGCGGGTGGCGGTGATGGTCTGCGATAAGCCGGGGGCGGCGGTGATTGCAAAGGCCGAGTCCCGTGGCATACAGACATTCGTGTTCAACCCTAAGAGCTATCCGTCGAAGGCGGTGTACGAGGCCGAGATCGTGAAGGTTTTGGATGCCAAAAAAGTGGAACTGGTGTGCCTGGCGGGGTATATGCGCATTGTAGGCGATGTGCTGCTTAAGGCCTACGAGGGCCGCATCATCAACATCCATCCGTCGCTGCTGCCGGCTTTCAAGGGTGCCCACGCGGTGGAGGATGCTCTGGCGTACGGGGTGAACGTCCTTGGGGTTACGATCCACTATGTGAATTCGGACCTGGACGGAGGCAGGATCATTGCGCAGAAGGCCTATGAATACGATGGCGATGATGCCGGGGAGGCGCATCGCCTGGGACATGAAATCGAACATAAACTTTACGTAGAAACAATAGCAAAACTACTGAAATGAGAGCACTTGTAAGTGTCAGCGACAAGACCGGCCTTGTGGAGTTCGTGCAGGGCCTGGTGGATCTGGGATGGGAAATCATCGCTACTGGTGGAACCCAGAAACTCCTTGAGAGCAAGGGGGTCAAGACTATAGGAATCAGCGAGGTCACGGGTTTTCCGGAGATTCTGGACGGGCGCGTGAAGACCCTGCATCCCAAGGTTCACGGAGGCATACTCGCGCGTCGGGAACTCCCTGAGCACATGCAGACCCTCGCCGATCAGGGCATCGAGACCATCGACCTTGTCTGCGTCAACCTCTATCCTTTCCGCCAAACCATCGCCAAAGAAGGCGTCACCCTGGAGGAAGCAATCGAGAACATCGATATCGGAGGGCCTTCGATGGTACGCAGTGCCGCCAAGAACTGGAAGGATGTGACCATCATCTGCGATCCGTCCGATTACGGCACCGTGCTCTCCGAGCTTCGTGCAAACGGCAAGACATCCCCCGAAACCCGCCTGAAGCTGTCGGCAAAGGCATACACTCACACCGCCGAATACGATATGTGCATCTCGCGCTATATGCGGGAGAAGGCCGGGCTGCCGGAGAAGCTTTTCCTGGAGTTCGATTTCAAGCAGGGCCTGCGCTACGGCGAGAATCCCCATCAGAGCGCGACCTTCTACGCCAGCGCCGAGAGCGTGCCTTTCTCGCTGGCACATGCCACCCAGATCCAGGGCAAGGAGCTGTCTTATAATAATATACAGGATGCGAACGCGGCCCTGAACGTGCTGCGGGACTTCGAGGAACCCTTCTGCCTTGCGCTCAAGCATATGAATCCCTGCGGCGCTGCGGTGGGGGCAACCATCGAGGAGGCCTGGCAGGCGGCATACGAGGCCGACAAGGTGAGCATCTACGGAGGCATAGTGGGCGTGAACCGCGAACTGACCGCGGAGGTGGCGTTAGGGATGAAACCCATCTTCTTGGAGATAGTCATCGCGCCGTCCTACACTCCCGAGGCTCTGGAAATTCTGTCTGCAAAGAAGAATCTGCGCGTGCTGCAGGTGGATATGACCCGCACTTCCGCCCCCGTGCCCCAGTATGTGGGCGTGAACGGCGGCCTGCTGGTGCAGCAGTTGGATACCCAGATTGAGGAGATTACCCCCGCGATGTGTGTTACCAAAGTGAAGCCTTCTGCTTCCATCATGAAGGATCTGGAATTCGGGTGGAAGATAGTCAAGCACGTGAAATCCAACGCTATAGCTGTCGTTCGCGATGGACACACCATAGGCATAGGGGCAGGGCAGACGAACCGGGTGGGTTCCGCCCATATCGCCCTGGAAGAAGCAAAGGCTGCCGGTTTCACCTCCGGCCTCATCCTGGCTTCCGACGGTTTCCTTCCTTTCGATGATACCGTCGCCCTTGCGGCGGAATATGGCGTTACGGCGATAGTCCAGCCCGGCGGCAGCATCCGCGACGAAGATGCCGTGAAGAAGGCTGACGAACTGGGCATCTGCATGCTGTTCACCGGAGTAAGACACTTTAAACATTAGTCGAATATGGGCCTTGTATATCCTCTTCCTACCCAGAAAACTGCCGTGCGAGGCAAGGAAATCAATCTTGAGAACTACATGATGAAGACCGTGCTGGTGGTCGGCGGCGGCGGGCGCGAGCACGCGATCGTGGATGCCCTGAACCGCAGTCCGCAAGTGGGTAAGATCTACTGCGCTCCCGGCAATGCCGGCACAGGCCTGCTGGCGGAGAACGTGCCTCTGAAAGATACTGATGTAGAGGGACTTAAGGCATTCGCGCTGGAGCACGAGGTGGACCTTACCGTGGTCGGCCCCGAGGCTGCTCTGGCAGTAGGGATAGTGGATGCTTTCCGCGCAGCAGGGCTCAGGATTTTCGGGCATACCAAGGCTGCCACGGCTATAGAATCATCCAAGGAGTTTGCCAAGGAGCTGATGGCAAAATACGACATCCCCACGGCTGCCTACCGCAGTTTCTCCGACTACGAAGAGGCTCTGGCCTATGTGTCCGGCCGGCCTTTCCCGGCTGTGCTTAAGTATGACGGCCTGGCTGCAGGAAAGGGGGTCGTGATCGCCCAGAATCTCGACGAGGCCCGCGCCGCTCTTTCCGATATGCTGCTGGACAAGAGTTTCGGCGAAGGCAGGGTTGTGGTGGAAGACTTCCTCACAGGCCCGGAGTTTTCTTTCCTCTGCTTCGTGGAGGGCTCGAACGTGTATCCCATGCCCCTCTCGCAGGACCACAAGCGCGCTTTCGATGGCGACAAGGGCCCGAATACCGGAGGGATGGGAGCCTATACCGGGCTGCCTTTCATTACTGCCGATGACTGGGAGTTTGCCTTCCGGGAGATTATGTGCAAGGCCGCGGCCGG
>DGUE01000084.1:8763-22413 GCA_002393895.1 Bacteroidales bacterium UBA4318 | reverse complement strand
TCTCCCCCGAAACGGGGCGCAACGACGAGGGGCTGGAGTATGCAAACGAGGCCCTGCGGATTGCAGAAACCATAAAGGAGCCCGAGCTGGAGGCGGAAGCGTGCTTTGTCATCGGCTCCCTCTACATCAACAAGAACCGCTGGAGCGACCCCATCGACCAGGGCATCTACCGCACGGCCGGGGAGTGGCTGGACCGCGGGCAGGCGATTGCCGACACCCACAACATCGAACGCCTCCGCCGGAACGGTGTCCTCTTTCGTTCGCGCTGGTTCCAGCAGGGGGACCGGAATGAGGAGGCGCTTGCCTTCTTCTCCAACGCCCGCGAGGCCCTTCCGGAAGATGACCATCTGATGGCGAGCGCCCTGGACGACCGCCTGGTGCGGCTCCACACCCGTACCGGGGATGCACAGGCAGCCCTGGATGCCCACGACGATTATGTGCGGGAGATCACCCGCTACATGAACCAGAAATCGGATGAGACCCTTCAGGAGATGGAAACCCGCTTCGAGGTGCAGGAGAAAGAGCGTAAGCTGGAGCGGCGCGGCTATCAGATTACCCTTCTCCTGATGCTGGTGCTGCTGGCGGCTGCCATCATAGTGATAGCCGTGAACCACATCCGGCGTGTGCGCCGCCGCAACGACGAGCTCAAGCGCATCAACGACACCAAGGAGCAGCTGATAGAAATTCTTTCCAAAGACCTCCGGAACCCGGCGCAGGCATACAGGTCCGACCTGGAAAAGTTGTCGGAGGATGCCGCCACGCTCGATTCCGGCCAGATCCGCGAGCGCTGCAGGGCCATCGCGGAAAACGCCCAGTCCATGAACGAAGATGTGGCCAGATACGTGGGCGACCTGCTGATAGAGCGGGGACGCCGGATCGCAGACCTAGGCCTCTCCAAGCGCGAGATAGAGATCATCCGCCTGAGTTCGGAAGGCCTCACCGCAGCCCAGATCGCAGAGAAACTCTTCCTCAGCGTCCACACCGTCAACACCCATCGCCAGCGCATCTACGCCAAGATGGATGTGAAGAATGTCTCAGATATGCTTCACGCAGCCAGCGAGCTGGGGATAATCTAGTAGCTGAACACGTAGTCGTAGTCGGCACCGCCGGCGCCGATGCGGAAGGTGTGCACCTCGCGGGTGGAGGGCTTGACGGCAACCACGTCGATGCAAAGGGTTTCCTTATAATCGAAGAAGGCGTGGCGGTTGGTGGGCATCATCAGGTCCGGGACCACCCAGCCGTAACCCTGGGAGACGAAGTAGTTCACACCCTTGTAGTTGATGTAGTCGTTGGTGTGGCTGTCCCCAGTGACCATCGCCACGATAGTGCGCTTCTGCGCATACTCCGAAAGCATATCCATGATGGCATTGTTCTGGGTATCCGTCAGCTCAACGGGTTTACTGATAGTCCAGCGGCCCATGGGATGCGGCATGTAGTGTGCCAGCACTATGATATTGGTGGCGGGATCCGTAGCCTCGAGCAGGTCGCCAAGCCAGGCAAGTTCCTCATTTCCATAAAGATAGTAGGCCTCTCCCTTGGTGCGAGAGGTGCAGCTGTTAAGGAACACGATGCGGAAGTTCTTCTCGGGGATATCGTAGTAGCCATAGGTCCTTTCGGGAGTCAGATGGAGATTGCCTCCCGCACGCTTCTCCCAGGGCTTCTGGAAGAAATCCTGCAGCTCCTGCTCGGTGTGGAGGCGCCCCTCGCCGGCATCCCAGTCGTGGTTGCCGGGAGCATAGAGCCAGATGCCGTCGTACTTGTCCATCTGGGCGCGGACGTTGTCGAGGATCCACTTCGAATATTTGGCATCCACGGTTGCGGGATAGGCGTTCAGGCCGATGTCCCCGAGGTTCACCATGAAGTCGGCGTCGAACTGCTTTGCGGCGACGGTTGCATAGCCTATGTGCTTGTAGCTGAAGCGTCCGCAGGTGTGAACGTCGGTGAGGATGGGATAAACCAGCACCTCGTCATCCCCCTTCCAGGCTGCAAAGCGCTTGTAGGCCTCCTTTACCTGGGGTTTCACGAAGGCATGCTTGCTGGTGGCGCGGTCTTCCCTGTAAAGATGGGTGTCGTCGAGCTCCCTCTCCTTGATGGTGGGCGTCGAATAACGGAACACCATCGACTGGCTCTTATCGTAGTCGAACCATTCGACTTTTATGGCGTGCTTTCCTTTTGAAAGCACTTTGACTGCCTTCTCCTCGATGGGCCCGCGGGCGCCGTCGCTGTTGATCAACATCTCTCCGTCGACATAGAGCTTGCTGCCATCGTCGGTGGTCAGGACAAAGGTGTATTCCTCTTCTGTCTTCACTTTAAGCTCCGTTTCGAAAACGGCGCAGAAGTGGTTCTTGGTGTCGTCTATGCCTTCCAGGTCCAGATTGGTCTTGACTCCGGTGAGGGCGGGCTCCCCGAGGGTAGAGAAATCCGGAAGGTATCTCTCCGGCCAGTCGTACCAGATTTTATAGTTGACTTTTGGAGTGCATGTGCAGCCTGCAAGAATGGCTGAAAGCGCGATGGCGATGAAAAGTTTTTTAAGCATAAGCAGTGTTTATTTTCTTAACCGGGCCACGGCATGTTCGAGGCTCTCGGATGGTTCTATGATATTGTAGTCTTTCCAGAAATCGGGGTCCTGAAATAGCGGGGCCTTGTCGTCCAGCACGTCGCTGGGGCGGAACACCTCGCTCTTGGCGATAGGCACGGCCGGCTCTACCAGGTCCGTCACCACGAGTTCGTTGACCGCAGTGTAGCTGGTGGCGATAAGCCGCTTCTTCCAATCGCAGCGGAAGCTCATGGACGAACGGAAATAGTCCATCCTGGCCAACCCATCCTGCTGGCGATAACTCAGCACATAGCTCAGGGCCTTAGGGGTAAAACGGAGCGCAAGCGGCTTGCGGACAAGCATAACCCGGGTTGCCTTCCCGGGGTCGGACATGTCGAGGGAGAGCTCTATCCTGCTGAAAGCCAGGGTCTCCCTGTCAATATAGAGCTTACCGTAGTAGAGGGCATATTCGGCTTCCCCGGCAGGCTCCAGGCTGATTACGAACTGCAGGCGGTCTGCTATATAGGCCGGGGATTCCATACGGAAAACGTAGAGATCCATATCCGTCCTGTTAAACAGCACATCCTTGTTCTTGACGGCGTCGAAGGTGGCCGCCAGGGTAGGCCCTCCCATCATGCGCACGCTAAGGGTATCCCCCCTACGCTGGCTCATGATTACCCGGCTCTTGTCCAGGGCGGTACGGTCCGAGCCCGGGGAGAAAAGGTAGTATGGGCTCTTATAGATTCGCGCAACAGCCTCGTTCACAGATATATAGCGCTGGCGCTTCTGCAGGGTTTCCCGGTAGAAGCAGCGCAGAAGTTCCGGCTTGTCAGGGTAGTTGTGGGCGATGCGCTCTATCGCAGATTCCACTATGCTCCGGGGATCTCCCGTCACAATGGAGGCCTCCTGGAGAGGATATGCGATGGGGGTCATCTTCACCAGCACATTTCCCTGGCCTGCCTTTATCCGCGCATCGCGGTAGGCGATACGGGAAAACAGAAGTTCGGAGATGGGCCTGTCGGCCTTGATGACAAAACTCCCGTCCGCGTTGGTGACAGTGGCGTAATTCTGCCCCGGCACCACCACGCTGACGGCCTCCAGAGGCTTGCCGCCGGATGCATCCACCACGGTTCCCCTCACGGAATACTCCAGCCCTGCCTGGGCGGAAAGTGTCCACAGGGGAGCCAGAAGCAGTATGGCTGTCAGCAGCCTACGCATGGGGAAGGATCAGAACCTGTAACCCACACCTATGCGTCCGCCGAAATAGTTCATGCCGACGCCGGCCTCAAGCATGCCGAAGAACTTGGTCCCGTACTCGACACCGATAGGGTTGAGCTGGGCGTCGAAGGCGAGATCCAGACTGTCCCCTGCGGAGAGCAGCACGCCCGCCTCAATAGAACCGTAAAGTTTCACTTTGGGGCGGTTCAGATAGTTGCATCTCCCGACTGCATTCACCGGGATAAAAGTAAGGTAGGATGAGGAGTGCACCGCGCGCGTGTCCTTGTCGACAACATTCCAGACACATCCGGTATAACCTGTGCTCAGGCCGGCAGACCATCTGGAATTGAAATTATACATCAGGTCAAACGCGAGATAAGGGGGTAGATCTATCTGGAGCGTCTCGTTGTTATCCTCGTTGGCGCTCACTGCTATGCCTACGGCGATGGCGCCGAAAAGCGATGCGATGACGGGCACGGAGGGGAAATAGCCCGCCGAGCCCCTGACGGTCCATTTCTGTTCTACCGGTTCCTGTGCGAGCAGTGGCATTGAGAGCGCAAGCAGGAGAATTGCAGTTATCAGTTTTTTCATATTTTGGTGATTATTCTTACTTCTTCTCGAGAACAAAAGTATCCCTGTTGATCCTTATGGTAAGAGTGGTCTTGGTCAGGGAGACGTTCCTCCACTTGGAAATATACCATTCTGAGCCTTCGGCGAGATCTCTCTCTATGCCGCTTTCAATGATACCCTGCGAGGTTACGTACCATTGGACCGCTTCCATGGTACTTTCATTGTAATCATAGTAAGTATATCCAGCTAATGAGTAATCGGGTTTCATTACCTGGAAGTATGACGCAAACTGCTCCTTGGGCGTGAGGATCAGGACTCCATCGGCATAAGCCCAGGTACCCTTTTCCTTGTTGCCCACGGTCTTTAGGCCCTGCACCTCATCGAGGGTCGACCCTGCCGTCTGGTGGGTATGCCATGTGGTGTAGTTTTTCCCATCGAACTGGATGCGCCACCGCTGGGGATAGCCCTGGGCGAAATCATGCTCTACGCCGCCCTCCCAGGTGCCTTTAAGGTTGGCTTCGTTTACTTCGAGGGATTCATTTTCGGGTTCGTCCTGCCCGGTTCTTTCGCAGGAAGAAATGGCCAGCAGTGCAAGGGGGACTGCTAATAGTGCAATTAATTTTTTCATGGCTTATCCTTTGTTTTTCACAAAGTTATAAATAATTCTCATGAAAGAAGTCAGAAACTACAGAATCAGTTTGATCCTGAATCCGCGTGAGGTGGGCTCTTCGACAACCTCCCTGCACAGGGCAAGAAGCCTGTCGTTGCTGTCGACAGGGGACTTCTCCAGGCCTTCCACCATGAAATCGAGCGAAGCCTCATCCGCAATCTCCTTATAGTTGATGCGCACCGTCATCGGCCTGTATGCAGACATGATGTCGTTAATCATCAGTTCGCAGAGGCTCTCCACCCTCTCGCGGGCTGTGGCGATGTCGTGCTTGATGCAGAACTGAGCCATGGTGGAGTACATTCCCTGGAAGTCGAATCCGGGCCCGTCGATTTCGAAAACCTCCCTGCGGATCCGCTGGGTGAACTCACGGGTAGCGCTGCGGCGGGGGTTGTCGAATATCTGGGCAGGTGTGCCGTCTTCGTGGATATATCCGTCGTACATGAAGAAAATCCGGGTGCTGATGTCGCGCGCGAATTTCATTTCGTGCGTTACGATGAGCATGGTCATCCCTTCGCGGGCCAGCTGTTTCATCACGCTGAGCACTTCTCCCACCATGGTAGGGTCGAGGGCGGATGTGGGCTCGTCGAAAAGGATGACTTCCGGTTTCATTGCAAGGCAGCGGGCAATCGCCACCCTCTGTTTCTGGCCGCCTGACAGGTTGGAAGGATAGACATCCGCCTTGTCGGTCAGCCCGACCTTCCTGAGAAGGGAAAGGGCTTCTTCGCTGGCTTGATCCTTGCTCTCGTGAAGTATCTTGACCGGAGCGTACATAATGTTTTCCGCCACCGTCATGTGATCGAAGAGGTTGAAGCTCTGGAATACCATGCCTATTTTCTGCCTCATCATATGCACCGGGTATCCTTTGGCAAGGATATTCTCACCATGGAAGAGGATTTCACCTCCCGTAGGAGGGTCCAGCAGATTCAGCGCCCTGAGGAAGGTGCTTTTTCCCGTTCCGGACGGGCCTATTATGCTGATGACCTCTCCGGGGCCTATCTCACAGTTGATATCTTTCAGGACAGCAAGGGATGTGCCGTCGGGGTCATGGTATGTCTTGTTAAGATGTCGTACTGTAATCATAGCGCCTGTTTTTTAGGGGATGCGAGTTGAAGAAGGATGATAATCAGCCTGGCGAGAATGAAGTAGACCACCGTTATCGCCAAAAGCGGGAAGAAGGCGTCGAATGTGCGGCTGCGTATCATGTCTCCCGCACGCGTAAGATCCTGGATAGCGATATATCCTACGATGGATGTTCCCTTCAGAGTGCTTATGCATTGCCCGCGGAAAAGCGGAAGGCCACGCTTTGCAGCCTGGGGAAGCACAATATTGAAGAATGTCTGCATCCTGGTGAATCCCAACGCCAGGCCAGCCTCCGTCTGTCCGCGGGGGATAGCTTCGAGCGATGTAGAATAGATTCTTCCGGCCCCTGCTGCGAAATCCATGGCGAAGGCCACAATGGCCACCATCGAGGGGCTCAGCCCGCTGCCCGGGAATACCACATAGAAAAGGATGAGCAGCAGCACGAGAATCGGCACGCCCGCCATGAACCAGTTGTAAACGGCTGCAGTGTCGCGAAGCCATCTGCGGCGGCTGCGTGTCAATGCGCATATCCCTACCCCCAGCACAGATCCGAAAAGAATCGCCAGAAGCGTTATTTTCAGGGTTTCAAGCAGGCCGGAAGTAATGTATTTCCATCGGCCTTCATCCACAAAATTCCGCTTGAAGCTTCTCTTTATCCTGCCCCAGAATCCTACGGCCTCTTTTTCTGCGGCAGTGTCTTGGACGTAATATGCTCCATGGAAGTAGTGATACGGTTCGGCAAACGAAAACTCTACCTGCCTTTCGGGGGTGACGAACAGGCAACCGAGCATCAGGTCAGCCGTGCCGTTTTTCACGGCCATCATGCCGGAAGTGTCGTAAAGTTTAAACTCGAGAGGCCTGTGAAGATAGTTTGAAAGGGCCCTTGCCATGTCTATCTCCATGCCATACCACTCGTCTCCAACCATGAATGCAATCGGTGCAACGTTGGTTACGACGGCTACCCGGAGCGGCTCGCCTTCGTTCTCGACGGGAATGTGACGGAGCGTCTTGTTCGAAATATATGCTTCCGTCAACCAGAAATCCTTGAGAGTTTTCATGGTGCCGTCCGCCTCGAGATTCTTCTGGACAGCATTCATGGCAGCGAGAAGCTCAGTGTTGTCTTTGCGGAACATGAATGCTGTAGGGAAACTCAAGCTGGTCTTGAAGGCCATCTTTATTCCATATTCCTTGCAGACCTCGGAATTGAATGTAACCTCGTCTTGAACGAGAGCATCGGCATGACCGCTCAGAACGGCCTGGATAAGATCGGCCTCGGTGTTGAAAAGCAGGAGTTCGATGTCTTTGCGGCCGGACAGTTCCAAATCATAGCAAGACCCGGTTTTGGCCGCAATCCTCAGGCCGGCAAGATCCTCTTCGCTTTGTAACTGAAGCGTTTTGTCTCCACCCGGCGAGCAGGACAACGCGAACACAGCAGCAAGAAAAAACAAAAAATTCTTCATACGCAAATATACTAAAAACTCCGCTTTGCCAGAATGCCGCAGCAAACAAGCGCCCACACACTGCAAGAACAACTGACCAATCTGCCGAACCGTTTTTAGCAACTTGCTCATATACAGCACTTTAGCCAAACAGGTGCGCTGTTTTTCCTTACCTGATTACGTAAAACACTGTCGGACAACCACTTACCCAAAACGCTCCTCGTACCGGAGGCCTTTGGCCGACAGTATCTCGCCCTGTGCTGATTATCAACGACTTATGCAAAAGCGTCTGGTGCATTTTCACCAGACGATTTCCTGTAACTACCTGATAATCAATGCACGAGCGGAAACACACAAAAAAAGACATCGCGGGGCGAGAGGGTTCGGAGCGAAGCGACGCAGGGGGTCTGGGGATTCGGCCCCCAGTAAACCGAAGGTAAAGGGCACGAAAAAAGCAACCGCCGGAATGCAGTCGCCTTTTCGTGCCCAGAGCGGGAATCGAACCCGCACGTCTTTAAGGGACACTGGATTTTGAGTCCAGCGCGTCTACCAATTCCGCCATCCGGGCTGGGATGCGGCCGGCGGGAGGCCGGGGCTCGCGTTTGGAGTGGCAAAGGTAAGAAAAAATTTCGTAACTTGCAGAGGTTATGAAAGAACTGGCTTCCGAACTCAAACAATACAAGCGCATCTTCGTGGTGTGCGACAGGAATGTAGAAGAATTCGCGCGCAAAGTGGCCGGCCTGCGGACGGGCTCCCGTCGCGGAGGGGCATGCAGCCTTCTGGCCATCACGGCCGATGAGGCCCACAAGACCATTGATACGGTGATGGAGATCTGCCGCTGGCTGTGCGACAATGGGGCTGACCGGGATGCGCTGGTGCTGGCGGTGGGCGGCGGAGTCACCACGGATATGGCCGGGTTCGCGGCATGCATCTACAAGCGCGGCATCCGTTACGCCAACATCCCCACCACCCTGCTTTCGATGGTGGATGCAGGCATAGGAGGCAAGACGGGAGTGAACCTGGACGGCTACAAGAACCTCCTGGGCGTCATCCGCCAGCCGGAGTTCACCGCCATCTTCCCCGAGGTGCTTGAGACACTCCCGGAGCGCGAGTTCCGCAGCGGCCTGGCAGAAATGCTGAAGACTTTCATCATCAAGAATCCGCGCCGGGCCTACGAAAGGACCGTGGCCCTGATGGGCAGCTCGCCGGGCGCTGCGTCGGCTTTAGCGGACGGGGAACTGGCAGAACTGATCCAACTCGCAGCCGGAATCAAACAGGAGATCGTAGAAAAGGATGAATTCGAAACAGGACTGAGGCGCAAACTCAATCTCGGCCACACATGGGCGCATGCCATAGAATGGTGGCAGAAAGGTTCCTTCGCTAGCGCTCGGAATGACAGAAGCTTCGCTCGGAATGACAGAAGCTTCGCCCAGAATGACACTACATTCACCCACGGCGAGGCGGTGGCGATTGGCATGGTGCAAGCAGCAAAGTATGCGGAGCGCCACGGCATCGCCGAAGAGCCCGGCCTGGCTGAGCGCATCGCGGCAGACCTGAAGGCCTGCGGGCTACCCACCGAACTCCCCTGCCCGGAGCAAGAACTTCTCCCCGCCATCCTAAAAGATAAAAAAGCATACGGCAGCAAGATCAAACTCGTGCTGCCGCGCAAGATAGGGAAAGTGGTCGTAAAGAGTGTCAGTCTAATTTACACTCACTGACCAATGTATTGCTCTCTGCATCCCATGAATCACGGGCTACAAGGGTAACGGTGTACTCGCCGCGGGGGAGCTTGACTACCTGCTGCCAGTCCTTCTTCATTCCGGAGGTCTTGGGAGTGTGGTAGAAATCCGACAGTATCTTCTTCGTGCAAACCACGGTATCGCCCTGTTTCACAGTGAGATAGTAGGTGTGTACGAATTCGTCGTCCTGCCCGGCGGGCCAGGAAACTACCACGGCGCCCGTAATCGGCCTGACCTTCATCCCGCTGAGCCGGGGGGCCTTGTTGGCGGCGGCAAGGTTACCATGGTTGTACTTGCGCAGATGGGCCCCGTCGCCGGAAGGACGCTTGAAAACCCAGGGTTTGCCGATGGTGGTCTGGTTGTAGAAGTCCATGCGCACTGCGCGCATGTTCCCCTTGTTGTCGAACTGCAGGAGCAGGCCCTGCGAGAACTCGTCCTTATCCTTCATCACCGTCAGGCCAGCCATCTCCTCGTATCCGCCATTGTCTATGGCCATGTAGCGGGTAGATGCCGTCCCCATCACGGTAAAAGCACCCTGCCAGACGCTGCGCGGATCATTCAGGGGGAAGTGGAGATGCCCGCCGAACACCACCGCCTGGGGGTACTTCGAGAGCACGTCGGTCAGCACCTTGGTGCTCCAGTAGCCCTTGCCCTTGGGGTATGTATCGTCCAGGAAACTGCCGTAGATGGTGCCGTAGATCATGGCGTGGGTGATGACAATTACATATTTCTGCGGGTCCTTATCGGTGAGGACCTTCAGGTTTTCGTCCAACCAGCGTATGCTTTCTTCGGGATAAATGACAGGATTGCGGCCGTCGGGAACGACTGAAAGGATGTGATATCCTCCGATCTCATAGTGCCTGCACTCGAACTTCTCTGCCATGGCAGGATCGCCGATTTCGGCAGTGTAGAAATCAGGTCCCAGGCGCTGGGGGAATTGCTTGGCCTCCTTGTAGGTGTCGGTGGTCCATTCCTTCCACACATCGTGGTTGCCGACCGTATATGCCAGAGGCACGTCCACAGGGCTGAAAACGCTTTCGTATAAACGTTTCCAATCGTTTATCTCTGTATATTTACTCGCATTCCATGCAGGGCTGTCCACCAGGTCGCCCACCACCACGACGCCGTCGAGCTTGCCGTAGCGGGAGGCATAATCCCGCTCCTGAATCAGGGCGCTGCGGAACTTGTAGCCCGGCACGCCGTTGATTCCGTTCACATGGGTGTCGCTGATGACCGCAAGGTTCGCCACGATCTTCTTTTCGTTGAAATCCTTTGCGTAAACACAGGTGCCGGCCAACAGGGCGGCAAACAGCAAGAGTTTTCTAAGCATTTTTGAACAAAGCTTTAACCAGGGCCGGCACATCGGCCACCTTTATAATCTTGATTCCTTTGGGCAGCTGTTCTCCGAGCGGAGTAAAGCTGCTCACGTATATACGCTTAAAGCCCAGACGGGCGGCTTCGCTTATTCTCCGGTCGGTATTGGCAACGGGGCGTATCTCTCCGCTGAGCCCGACCTCCCCGCAGAAGCAGGAGTCCCCTGGCAGGGAATAGTCGAAATTGGACGAGAGCACCGCCGCTATCACGGCAAGGTCGGCTGCCGGATCGCTCACTTTCAAGCCTCCGGCCATATTCAGGAACACGTCCTTTGCGGCCAGATGGAAGCCGGCGCGCTTCTCCAGCACGGCCAGCAGCATATTCAGGCGGCGTGTATCGAAACCTGTGGCGGAGCGCTGGGCAGTGCCGTACACGGCGCTGCTCACCAGGGCCTGGACCTCGAAGAGGAGGGGCCTGGTGCCATCGAGCGTAGCGCAGATGGCCGCTCCGCTGAGGCCGGCCTCGTGCATGGGAATGAGCATTTCGGAAGGATTCTCCACCTCCCTGAGGCCAGCTCCGGTCATCTCGAACACGGCTATCTCCGAGGTGGAACCGAAACGGTTCTTTATGCTCCGGAGTATCCTGTATGCACCGCGGTTCTCGCCCTCGAACTGAAGCACCACGTCGACTATGTGCTCCAGGATCTTGGGGCCGGCGATGTAGCCGTCTTTGGTTATATGGCCTATCAGCAGCACCGGGATGCCGCTTTCCTTGGCGAAGCGCAGCAGCATGGCCGCCACTTCCTTGATTTGGCTGACGCTGCCGGGTGTGGATTCCACCGTGTCGGTGAACATGGTCTGCACCGAATCCACTATCATCAGCTCCGGCCGTATCTCCTCCGCCTGCTCCAGGATGGCTTCCATCCGCGTCTCGGGGAAAATGTAGATGGATTCCCCAGCTGCGGGAGAGTCGGTTTCTGCAGCATTTTGCCGGAACGGGTTGCTTTGCAACGCGGAAGAAACGGACACTCCTGCCGGAACAGAGAGTAACCGGTCTGCACGCATTTTCACCTGACGCGCACTCTCTTCGCCCGTAACATATAGGGTCCTGAGCCCCGAAACCAGCGGAATCTGCAGGCTGAGGGTAGATTTGCCAATGCCTGGCTCACCGCCTATCAGCACCAGCGAACCTGGCACGATCCCGCCACCGAGAAGACGGTCCAATTCGGGAATAGAAAGCTGCACGCGAGGCTCTTTGGAGTGGTCTATCTCCTTCAGCCTCAACGGCTTGCGCTCACTCTTGCTGCCAGAAGCCACAGCCTTGGCACCACCCTTCGCACTCTTCTTCTCCACCGGAGCCTCGACCATGGTATTCCACTCGCCGCACGCCGGGCAGCGCCCCATCCACTTGGGGCTCTCATTTCCGCAGTTGGTGCAGAACCATATGCTCTTCGCCGATGCCATGGCTACAGCTCGTGAATAATCTCCATACCCATCCTGATGGCCTCTTCGTTCATGGGGATGAGGTGATGATGCCTCTCGGGAAGGGTCTTGCGGAGCGCCTTAAGCACGCTTTCCACGCTCACCATGGGATGTATCTTGAGCAGTCCGCCCAGGATCATCATGTTGAAGACCTTGATCATGTTCATCTCCGCAGCCTTGTCCATGGCGTCTATCCTGTAGACGTGGATGTCCTTGCGGGTGGGAGGGTTGATGATGCCGTAGCCGTCGTAGATCAGCGATCCGCCGGGCTTTACCTTGCACTCGAACTTCTCGAGAGAGGGCTGGTTAAGCACTATGGCAGTGTCGTACGACGAAAGTATGGGCGACGATACGGGCTCATCGCTCACTATGACGGTCACATTGGCGGTGCCGCCGCGCTGCTCCGGGCCGTACGCCGGCATCCAGGTCACTTCCTTGTCTTCCATCAGGCCGGAATAGGCCAGGATCTTGCCCATGGAGAGGACTCCCTGTCCTCCGAATCCGGATATGATAATCTCGTGTGTCATAGCTCTTAACCTTTATCTTTCATATCTCCAAGAGGATAGTAGGGAATCATGTTCTCTTCCATCCACTTGTTGGCCTTTTCCGGGCTCATGCGCCAGTTTGTGTTGCAGGTGGAGACTATTTCCACCAGGCTGGCGCCCTTGCCCTGCATGGAGTAATCGAAGGCCTTGCGTATGGCCTTCTTTGCCTTGAGGATGGACGGAACGTTCTGCACGCTCTGGCGTGTAACGTAGCATGTGCCTTCCAGCTGCGCGGCTATATCCGCCATCTTCAGGGGATAGCCGTGGAGCTTGGGATCACGGCCGTAAGGGCAGGTGACCGTCTTCTGGCCTATCAGGGTGGTAGGGGCCATCTGACCGCCGGTCATGCCGTAAATTGCGTTATTTATGAAGATGATGGTGATGTTCTCGCCGCGGTTCAGGGCGTGGATGGTCTCTCCTGTGCCTATGCAGGCAAGGTCGCCGTCGCCCTGGTAGGTGAACACCAGGCGGTCCGGCCAGAGGCGCTTGACTGCGGATGCCAGGGCCGGGGCGCGGCCATGGGCGGCTTCCTGCCAGTCCACATCTATATACTTGTAGGCGAATACGGCGCATCCCACGGGAGAGATGGCTATGGTCTTGTCGGCCATGCCCATTTCGGCGACGATTTCGGCCACCAGTTTGTGCACCACACCGTGGCTGCAGCCCGGGCAGTAGTGCATAGGCACATCGTTGAGCAGTTCCGGCTTCTTGTAAACCAGGGTTCCGCTATTGATAATTTCTTCTCTTGTCATAGGGCGCAGCGCTTAAAGTGTCATACTCTTTATCTGTTCCAGCACCTCTTCGGGCTCGGGGATGATGCCGCCGAGGCGTCCGTACCACTTCACGGGCACGCTGCACTCCACGGCTAGGCGGATATCCTCCACCATCTGCCCGGCGTTGATCTCCAGCGAAAGGATGCCTTTCACCTTCTTTCCCAGCTCGCCTATCTTCGCATAAGGGAAGGGCCAGAGGGTGATGGGGCGGAGCAGGCCCACCTTGATGCCCTGCTCGCGGGCTATCGCAATCACCTTCTTGGCAATGCGGGCGGCGCTGCCGAA
>DGUE01000084.1:0-8613 GCA_002393895.1 Bacteroidales bacterium UBA4318 | reverse complement strand
TTCTGCTCCATCTCCTCGGAACGGAGTTCGAGGGATGTGATGATGTTGGGCTTGCGCATGCCGATGCGGCCTGTGGTGGCCCAGGGGCACTCCCTGGCTATCTCTTCCTCGGTGCAGCGGGGCTTGAAGGGAGGCAGGACCACCTTCTCCATCATCTGCCCTATGGCACCGTCGCTCAGGATCATGGCAGGGTTGCGGTAGCGGAACGCCAGTTCGAAGGCGAGGTCCACGAAGTCCGCCATCTCCTGCACCGACGCGGGCGCGAGGGTGATCAGGCGATAATCCCCGTGGCCGCCGCCCTTGACGGTCTGGAAGTAGTCCGCCTGGCTGGGCTGGATGGTGCCGAGCCCGGGGCCTCCGCGCGAAACGTTCACTATCAGCGCGGGCAGTTCGGCTCCGGCCATGTAGGATATCCCCTCCTGCATGAGGGAGATTCCGGGAGATGAAGACGAGGTCATGACCTTCTTGCCGCTCGCGGCGCCGCCATAGACCATATTGATGGACGAGACCTCGCTCTCGGCCTGCAGCACCACCATTCCGGTGGTCTCCCAGGGCTTCTCGGCGGCCAGGGTCTCCAGCACTTCCGACTGGGGGGTGATGGGATAACCGAAGTAGCCGTCGCAGCCGCAGCGTATGGCGGCGTGGGCGATGGCTTCGTTGCCTTTCATAAGGGTGATTTCACGTTTCTCCATGACTATTCCTCCTTTTTGCGGTAAACTGTGATGCATCCGTCCGGGCAGACAATCCCGCAGGATGCACATCCTGTGCAAGTGTCTTCCAGCACGGACTCGGCGTAGTTGTAGCCCTTCTGGTTCACGCTTTTAGTGGTTAGGGCCAGCACGTTCAGCGGACACGCCACCACGCACAGGCCGCAGCCCTTGCAGCGTTCGATGTCCACTATGGTAGCCCCTTTCATTTTAGCCATATAGCTGTAGTTTATTGGTTGTACATATCCTTGTTGTAGAAGGCCAGTATCTCGTTCGCCATGTCCAAAGCCTGCTGCGCAGGGCTTTCGGGATTGCGGTGCACGGCCTCCAGGTAGTTGTTCATGGCCATCTGCCAGTTCCCCTTCTTGCGCCAGGCGTTCCCGAGAAGATAGAAAAGCGTGTCGTCCATCTCCCCGCCCCCGGCGCGGTATTCCTCCAGCGCTGCGATGGCCTCATCGGCCTTGTTCTCGTCCAGGAGGGCCTTTATTCTATGAACATGCACCATCCGTACTTGTCTTCTTCAAGTCCTTTCTGAATACCGAGCATACGGTGGTAGAGTTTCTCACTGACCGGGCCGCAGCACTCCGCATAGCTGTATGTGCGGGTGACGGTGTCGCTTTCGAGCGTGGGTTTGTCGTCTATCCTGCAGATGGGGGTGATGACCGCCGCGGTGCCGCAGGAATTGATCTCCTCGAAACTGTCCAGCTCGTCCACATAGACCGTGCGGCGCTCTATCTTCAGGCCCATATCTTCGGCCAGGGTGCGCAGGGACTTGTTGGTGATGGAAGGCAGCACGCTGGGAGAATCGGGAGTGATGAAACTTCCGTCCTTGATCGCAAAGAAGTTGGACGCTCCGAATTCCTCGATGTGGGTGTGAGTGGCGGTGTCGAGGAAAAGCAGGTCGCGGTAGCCGCTCTTGTGGGCCAGGTTATAGGCATGCAGGGACTGCGCGTAGTTCGCACCCAGCTTGTATCCGCCGGAGCCATAGGTGGCTGCCCTGTCGTAGTTGCGGGAGATGACCGCGGTGCCGGGCGAAAGGGCCTTGGCGCCGGAATAGGTGCCCACTCCGGATGCCATCACCGCGAACAGCACGTCGTCGGCGGAATGCACTCCCAGCTGGGGATTGCAGCCGAAGAGCACCGGCCTCAGGTAGAGGGAGGCGCCGCTTTCGTAAGGAGGGACGAAGTCCATGTTGGCCTGGATGCACATCTTGCAGAATTCCACGAACATCTCCACGCTAGGTGCGGGCATGTCGAGATACTCGGCTCCGCTGATCATACGCTTCGCGTTCTCGTCCGGGCGGAACAGCCGCACACGGCCGTCGACCCCGCGGAAAGCCTTTGCCCCCTCGAAGCAGGCCGGTCCGTAATGGAAAACCCCGGCAAAGCTGTGGAGTGTCAGGTTGAAGTCGTTCGTGACGACAGGCTCAGTCCACTTGCCATCGATGCACTTTGCATATACTATGGCATTAGTAGGATAATAACTGAAAGATCTTTTCGAGTAATCTATTTCTGCCATGATTATTTAATCTTCTATTATGTGGTCTTTGTTGTATGTGTGTATTTTTGCTTCGCCCGCGAGGATGAAATACCCATTCTCGGCGAGCGAGGCCAGTTCGTTCTCCCCGGGATAAACCTTCACCGGGGCCAGCCAGTCTACTTTCCGGGCAATTGCGGAGGTGATGTCCTCGCTGTAGGCTACGCCTCCGGTAAGGATTATCACGTCTATCTTGCCGTCCACCACCGCCGCTTCGGCCACTATGTACTTGGCTATGTTGAGCACGAAGGCCTTCAGGAACAGTTCGTATTCCTTGCGGCCTTCCTTCGCCCTCTGCACCACCTCCCTCATGTCGTTGGTGCCGAAGTAGGCCACGGCGCCGCCATGGCCGATGAGCTTGCGCTTTATCTCCTGCTTGGTGTACTTGCCGCTGAAGCACATGTCGATGAGCGGATAGGGAGGGCAGCAACCTGCCCTTTCGGGGGTGATGGGGCCGTCGCCGCCAAGGCCGTGCGAAGTGTCGATCACGCGGCCTGCGCGGTGAAGCGAGATGGTTACCCCGCCGCCCATGTGGCAGATGATGGCGTTGGTATCTTCCACCCTGCGGCCCGATTCGCGAAGGTATCTGCGCATCATGGCGCGGGTGTTGAGGGCGTGGAAGAGGGTTCCGCGGGGGAATTCGGGCAGGCCGCCGACGTGGCACTCGGGCAGCATCTCATCCGACATGGGAGCGTCGGCGATGTATGCCACACAAGGCCCGAAAGGCCCGTCCTTTCCCCTTGCGGCATTGATTTCCGCGGCGAGATTGTCGCCAATCAGGGCGCTCAGATTGCAGGCGTGACTGCCTTCACGGCTGGTGGACAGCACCTCGCGCATGTCGGCGTTCACGTTGTAGACACCGGTTACGCAGGGAGTGAAAAGCCCGCCGCGGCACATGACTATATCTATGTCTTCCAGGCGTATGCCTTTATCTTTGAGGGCGCCCAGGATGGCTCCTGTGCGCATCTGGTCCTGCTCCATCACATCGGCGAAGCGGGAGAGTTCCCCGACGGAATGCTCCAGTTTCTCCTCCAGCACGCACGCGCCGTCCACATAGACTGCGAACTTGGTGGTGATGGACCCGGTGTTTACCACCAGGATAGTCCCTTTCTGCTTGATGTTTCCCGTATCTGCCATCGCTACATCACAAGTGCAACCGCTGCAGCTATAGAATTGAGCTTCACATCCACTGAATCCGCCCGGGAGGCGAGCACGCAGGGAACCTTGGTGCCCACCAGCATGCCGGACTGCCTCACACCCTTTATCATCTTGGTGTTGGTCTTCCAGAACACGTTGGCGGATTCGATGTTGGGGAACAGCAGGCAGTCGGCATCGCCGGCCACCGGGCTGCAGAGCTTCTTGATTTCGGCGGACTCTTTGTCCACAGCCACATCCAGCGCAAGGGGGCCGTCCCCTATGCATCCGGCAATCTGCGCACGGTCGCACATCTTGGAGAGCATTGCCGCCTCCATGCACGCGGGCATGGTGTCCAGCATCTGCTCGGAGGCCGCGATGAACGCGATCTTGGGCTTCTCGACTCCGAAAGCACGGGCGGCTTCCACCAGGAATCCGGCGATCTTTGCCTTCTGGCGAAGGTCCGGGAGGGGAATCACCGCCACATCGCTCGCGAAGAGAAGTTTGTGGTAGTTGGGGCTTTCGAGTATGCCCACGTGCGACAGCAGGCCCTTGGGAGGGAGGAGTCCGTTTTCCTTGTCGAGAATGGCCCGCACGAACTTGTCGGTAGAGCAGAGGCCCTTCATGAGCACATCTCCCTCACCGTCGTGAACCATCTTCACCGCTTCGGCCACAGCCTTGCGTTCATCCTTGATGTCCACGATGCGCATTCCTGCAGGATCGACCCGCAGCTCCGCACAGGCCTTTGCAATGAGATCCGCGTCCCCGACCAGAGTCACTTCCACGAATCCCAGGCCGCTGGCCATCGAGGCGGCCTCGATGGTATGGGCATCCACCGCCCAGGCGGCAATCAGGCGTTTGCGGACGCCTTTTGCCTTGAGGGTGGAGTAGAGTTCGTCGAAAGACCTGATCATGGCTACCTCATTTCCGCAGCCTCAACTGCCTTGAAATACTTGTAGCTGCTGAGTTTGAGTTCGCCGGCGGCGTCTTCGTCCATTACGACGATGCCGTCAGGATGGTTCTGGAGTGCGGAAACGGTGTTCTTGTGTGTGATGGGGCCTTCGATGGCTTCGCCGATGGCACGTGCCTTCTTGGGGCCGAATGCCATGATGACTACTTCTTTGGCGCTGAGCACTGTGGCAACGCCAACACTCATGGCCTGCTTGGGCACGAGGTTGATATCTCCCCCGAAGAAGCGGGAATTCACACGGATGGTGTCGTCGGTGAGGGTGACCACGCGGGTGCGGCTCTGCAGGGGCGAGAAGGGCTCGTTGAAGGCGATGTGTCCGTCTTCACCTATGCCTCCCAGGAAGAGGTCGAAGCCGCCTGCGGCCTCGATTGCCTTCTCGTAGGCAGCGCACTCGGCATCCAGGTCGGGAGCGTTTCCGTTAAGGATATGAACGTTGCCGGGCTCGATGTCGATATGGTTGAAGAGGTTATTGTACATGAAACTGTGATAGCTCTCGGGATGTTCGACGGGCAGACCCACATACTCATCCATATTGAAAGTGATCACGTTCTTGAAGCTGAGCTCGCCGGCCTTGACTTTGCGGACGAGTTCTGCATATACCTTAAGCGGGGTGGATCCGGTAGGGAGGCCCAGCACGAAGGGTTTATCGCTGACTTTTGCCTTGGCCTTGATTGCCTTGGCAATGCGGTCGGCCACCCACAGGGCGGCTTCGCTTTCTTTTTCTCTGATTATAACTTTCATGGTTTTCTAATTAAGATTCCTTCACTTTGTTCGGAATGACATTTAACGTAAACGCAGGAAAACTTCTATTGCCTGATATTCGGCCATGCCGAGCTCATCGTAATGCTGGGCAGTGGCCTGGGTGCGGTCCTCGGCACGCTGCCAGAACTCGCGGGGATCTTCTCCGGGGAAGGGCACTATATCCTTCTGGGACAGATGCCTGTAGATGGCGTGGCGCTTCTCTATCATCTCGTCCGGGCTGAGCGGCACAGCCATGTCCACACGGGCAAGCTCCCACTCCATCCATGCGCCGCGATAGAGCCAGATATGGCAGTCCGGGATCCAGCTTGCGCCTTCTTCCTTGAGTTCCTCGAAGGCCTCCAGGGCGGCCTCGGTGCACACGCGGTGCGTGCCGTGAGGGTCTGCAAGGTCCCCGGCCATGTAGATCTGGTCCGGCTTGATGCTGTCCATCAGGGCCTTGATGATATCCACATCCGCCTGGCTGCAGGGGAGCTTGCGTATGCCGCCGCTCTCGTAGAAGGGCAGGTTCAGGAAATGGATATGGTCTTCGCTCATGCCGAATGAATAGTCGGCGGCACGGGCTTCGCTGCGGCGTATGGCCGCCTTTATGTCCAGAAGCTTGCGGGGCTCGGGCTCGCCTGGCACCTTGGAATCTATCAGGGCCTGCACCTCTGCGGTACGGTCCCCGTAGCCAAGCTGGCGGGCGGCATCGATATGCTGCATCACCACGGAATCGTGCACGGCAACGTTGCCGGAGGTCTGGTAGGCCACATGCACGTCGTGCCCCTGGTGCACCAGGCGGATCAGGGTTCCTCCCATGGAGATGACGTCATCGTCCGGATGGGGGCTCAGCACCAGCACTTTCTTGGGGAAGGGCTTGGATGCCACGGGGCGGGTGCTGTCGTCGGCGTTGGGCTTTCCGCCGGGCCAGCCGGTGATGGTGTGCTGAAGGTCGTTGAAGACCTCGATATTCACCTGGTTGTAGCCGCCGGCCACGTCCAGGAGTTCCTCCAGCGAATACTGAAGATAATCAGCGTGGGTAAGCTTCAGGATGGGCTTATGCACCTGCTGGCAGAGCCAGATCACAGCCTTGCGGCGGAACTTGGGAGTCCATTCGCAGGGGCCGATGCGCCAGGGTGCGATCACGCGGGTGAGCAGGCTGCCGGACACCTCGTCCACGAACATCTTCACGTTGTGATGATGCTGGAAGTAGGAAGCCGGGCAGTCGGACCCGATCTCACCTTCCACTATGCGCGCAACCGCCTCGGCCTTGGTCTCGCCCCAGGCCATAAGCACTACCTGCTTGGCGCTCATCATGGTGCTTATGCCCATGGTGATGGCCTCCTTGGGGGTTACGGAGATGTCTCCGTTGAAGTAACGGGCCTGACGCTTGCGGCTGGGATAGCTGAGAAGCACGGTGCGGGTGCGGCTGGATTCGGTGGTGCCGGCCTCGTTGAAGCCGACCTGACCCTGTTCGCCTATACCCATAATCAGAAGATCCAGCCCGCGTGCCGCAGCGTCGAAGCGCGCGCAGTAGTTGGACACGTCTTCGTGAGAGACCATGCCGTTGGGGATGTGGATATTCTCCGGGAGGATGTCGATGTTGTTCAACAACTCCAGGTGCAGGCTGCGGTTGCGGCTCTGCATGTCGGAGGGCGAAGATGGGTAATACTCGTCGATGCTGAACACCGTCACATTCTTGAAGGAGATCTTCCCCTCCCTGTAATAGCGGGACAGCACCTTGTAGAGAGAGGCCGGAGTGGCTCCCGTGGTCAAGCCGAGCTTGAACAGGCCACCCGGACGCTCTTTCTCGAATTTGTGAATTGCATCTACTACTATGTCGGCAAGTTTACGGCTGCCTTCGGTAGAATCTGCATAAACTTCAGTGAAAATCTTGTCATATCCGTGAAGAATATCCTTCGGGAGGTTGCTGGTAATCAACCCCCCATCTTCAGGCAGCGTAAAATGTCTCATAGTCAATTAAAGCAGATGAAGCCCAACAGTAAGCCCGGCCATCACAATGGATACCATGCTCATCAGTTTGATGAGAATGTTGAGTGAAGGGCCTGACGTATCCTTGAACGGATCACCGACGGTGTCACCCACGACGGTGGCGTGGTGGCATTCGGAGTTCTTGCCGCCGAAATGACCCTCTTCCACATACTTCTTGGCGTTATCCCAGGCTCCGCCGGAGTTGGCCATGAAGATTGCGAGCACGAAGCCTGCGCCCAGGCCGCCGATGAGCAGACCAAGCACGCCTGCGACACCGAGCACTACGCCGGTGACCACAGGGACCACGATCGCAATGATGGAAGGAATCAGCATCTCGTGCTGGGCAGCCTTGGTGGAGATCTCCACGCAACGCTTGTAGTCCGGGGTGCCCTCTCCGGTGAGGATACCCTTGATCTCACGGAACTGGCGGCGAACCTCGACTACCATCTTGCCGGCGGCACGGCCGACTGCATTCATGGTGAGGCCGCAGAAGAGGAAGGCCATCATCGATCCGATGAACACGCCTGCCAGCACGGTGGGATTCATGAGGCTGACATTGAATTCCGCCAGCACGTCCAGAATGGATGCCTCAGCCGCGGAAACACCGTTGATGAGGGCATCTGCGGTGCGCCCGATGGCAATCTTGATCTCCTCGATATAGGATGCAAGCAGCGCCAGGGCGGTGAGTGCCGCAGAACCGATTGCAAAGCCCTTGCCCGTGGCGGCGGTGGTGTTGCCGAGGGCGTCCAGCACATCGGTGCGCTCGCGCACCTCAGGATCCAGCTCGCTCATCTGGGCGTTGCCGCCTGCATTGTCGGCGATGGGGCCATAGGCATCGGTGGCGAGGGTGATGCCGAGGGTGCTGAGCATGCCTACTGCAGCGATGGCCACACCGTAGAGGCCCTGGCTGAGGTTGGCGGCGGACATCATGTTCCTGACGTCAAATCCTATTGCAAAGAGATATGCGAGCACGATGGCGCACACGATAGCGATTACGGGGATGGCGGTGGAGAGCATGCCGAGGCCAACGCCGTTGATGATAACGGTGGCAGGGCCGGTCTGGGATGCCTCAGCAAGCTTCTGGGTGGGCGTGTAGGAGTGAGAAGTGTAGTATTCGGTGGCCTTGCCTATCACCACACCGGCAATGAGGCCGGAGAGGACGGAGCAGGAGAAATGCCACCAGTTGTTGTCCTGCACGCCGAAGACCAGGGCGAGGATGCCGAAGGTTGCGACGCCGCTGAGGATGGCGGCCAGGTTGGTGCCGAAGCTCATGCTCTTAAGCAGCTGTGCCATGCCGGCGCCTTCCTTGGTGCGGACGGTGAAGATGCTCAGAACGGAAAGCAGCACACCCACGGCTGCGATAAGCATAGGGGCGAGGATGGCCTTCATCTGCATCTCGGGGCCTACCGCATAGAAAGCGGATGCACCCAGGGCCATGGTGGAGAGGATGGATCCGCAGTAGCTCTCGTAGAGGTCTGCGCCCATGCCTGCCACATCACCCACGTTGTCACCCACGTTGTCGGCGATGGTGGC
>DGUE01000156.1:10659-42985 GCA_002393895.1 Bacteroidales bacterium UBA4318 | reverse complement strand
CCCTTTTCCGGCTTCTGATTAAAGTACAGCGATCCCGTCCCCCAAGCGTATTGGGTGCAGTTCATGCAGATATTGGCTGCAACACTGTTCATCATAACATATGCGGTAGCCCTTTCGAATGACTCCCCTTCCCACTCGATCTCACGGACATCCACACCCACATCCCTCAAGAACTCGTTGATGCCATACTTTTTCCCGTAGTATCTGCTATATAGGTTCTTGTAATAAATCGCAAACTCCCGAGCCTCCGCTTCGGTGTTGCAGATTATTATAAAGTGGACGTGGTTGGACATCAGAATGAATACCGCCACCTTTATATTAAGAATGAATGCAGCAATTGCCACATAATTCATCCCGACCTTGAAGTCCTCGACATCTTTGAACCAAATCCGATCCGACAAGTGATCGGTCGTAACCAGAAAGCACGCCATCTGTCAATAAAATTAAATACTTCAACTTCATTCTAACGCTCTATTTAAGTGACAGTATGGGATTTCAACCCCTCTATCAACTCCACGTTTCAACTGCAACAAATATAAATATTCCAGATGATAGAATCAAAATTTTTTAATCAAACTGACATTGTGCCAAATGATCTAACCCACAGTAATTTTAAGTAAACAAAAGAGAACGTCTTACATGAGGAGGCTCCAATCGGAGTCAACGTAGATCAGGAGATGACAGAGGTGCTGTTGACGTCCGGAAAATACGGACGTTAACGTCAAAAAAGGCCCAAAATGCTGTCGACGTCCGGTTTTTTCGGACGTCGACAGCACTAGAGTGTTTGGAATTCCGACTAAAGCGGGGTTAGACCGGATAAACCAGGGTTATTGGATCTGGAACCAGGTGGTGCGCCATTGGGGACCGTCGCCGAAGGGTGGCAGGAGGGCGATGGGGGTGAGGTTCAGGCCGCCGACCTTCAAAATCGGCGTGGGGGCCATGACGGGGGCGGAAGCGGCAGTGCCAGAGGTGGCGGAAGTGCCGGTGGCACCGTTCTCCAGCCGGGCGGAGGCGATTTCTTCCCGACTCAACTTCAGCGGATTCTGCTTCTCGAAGGAGTCGGCGTGGTCGCAGGCAAACACCAGGGGGCCAGCGCTGAAGGTCACGTAGTGCTTGGTGAAACCGTTGTACCAGTTCGAGAAGTTGTACTCCTTCTTACCGGCGTTGCGGTATTCCCAGGCCTTCTCGAGGGTGCGGATCTCGTAGGGGAACTTTAGGGTAAGGCGGTCGCCGGCCTTCCAGCTGCGTTTGATGCGGATGTAGCCGTTCTTGACGCTGGCCTTGACCGACTTGCCGTTGACCGAGGCTTCAAATGAAGGGGCCCATTCGGGGAGGTGGATGGCCAGGGTGAAAGATTCCTTCGCTTCGCTCGGAATGACAGAGGGGTTCGGAATGACAGTGAATTCTGCCACCCCCGTGCGGGCGTAATCCGACACCTGCTCAACGCGAACATTCTTTCCACGTACCTCGCCCTCGAACACACCCTCGGAAATCACATTCACATACAGCCCGTCGCGGCGGACATCATACACATAGCACGGCAGGTCCTCGAGGGCGACCATACCGCTGCTCCAGCAGCAGGCCCAGTCCCCACGGGGAGTGAGTTCGCCGTTGGTGCGCACGTAGTATTCCCACCTCAAACCGTCTTCGGCGCGGGCGGCCATCAAGGCATTATATGCGGTCTTCTCTATCTCGGAGGCGAACTTGCCGTCGCCGCTGATCCGCAGCAGCTCCCAGTTGAAGTTCAGCCACTGCATCACGGAACAGGTCTCCGTGCACTCGTAGGGCGCCCACTCGGCCGGGCGGTTGAACAGTTCCCAGCAGAAGTTGATGCCGCCCCAGGGACCTCCGAGGGTGGTCAGATGCCATTTGCAGATGCTTTCCCAGGCGTTGGTGCAGGCCGCCAGCAGAGGTTCGGAGCTAGACTTCCCTCCGGGCAGGGCCCCGTCTGCATAAAGCTGATAGGCCTTCGCCATCCCGGTGAGGCAGCGAAGCATCTCGTAAATCTTGCCGTTGCCTATCAGCGCAACGTCGTACCCCTTCCCCGCCAGCGTAATCAGCTGCAGGCAGGGGGTGTCGTCCAGTTCGAAGATGCAGCGCTCGATCATCTCCCGGACCTTGGGCTCCGGCCGCAGGACATACAGGTCGCAGAGGGGATCCAGTATTCCGCAGCCGGCCATTCCACTGTGCTGCCCGGTCTGGGCGATCTTGATTCCCTGCTCGAACACGGTCCAGTGCAGGAATTCCACTATCCGCAGCGCGCAGTCGGCGTACTTGGGGTCACCGGTGGCCACCGAAGTCTCGGTGAAACCCTTGATCAGGTAGGCCATGATCCAGGTATCCCAGTCCACCTTCATCGCATCCGGGCCGGGCCGGTGGTAGTAGCGTTTATCCTCGCGATAGCAGCCCAGATATCCGTCCTTTTCCTGGCGGGAGATGAGGTAGTCTGCGACGGATGTGAGCTTGCCCAGAAGGGCCGGGTCGCCGGTGCGCTCGTAGGCCTTGGAGGCCGCGTAGAGCCATTTTCCGGCGTGCTCCCCCTGCCATCCGCCCTTGCCCTGGGCTATCTTTTCCGGGGAGAAGAGGTTGATGGCGTAGCTGTCGGGGCCGGTGATGTACTGGGCGAGGCGGCCGTCGTAGCCTGCGTCAATCGCGTGGCCCAGCATGCCGCCGACCACTATGGAAAGTATCAGATTGAGTATCATTCTATTTCAGGCGTGCGTTGACTTCGTCCCAGTTGATGATCTGCCAAAGGCCGGCGATGTAGGCCGGGCGGGCGTTCCTGTAATCTATATAATACGCATGCTCCCACACGTCGAAGGTGAGCAGCGGCTTGAGGCCCTTGGTGACGGGGTTGCCGGCGTTGCCTTCCTGGGTGATGACGAGTTTGCCCTCGGCATCGGCGCTGAGCCAGACCCAGCCGGAGCCGAAGAGCCCGGCGCCCTTGGCGGCGAATTCCTTCTGGAAGGCCTCGAAGCTGCCGAACTGCGCGTCGATAAGCTCCGCGATCTTGCCGACGGGGGCGTTGCCTTCGCGAGGCGCGCGGAACTGCAGGAAATACATGTTGTGATTGAGTATCTGCCCGGCATTGTTGAAGATGCCGCCTTCGGCCGTGCGGACTATCTCCTCGAGGGGCTTGCCCTCGAAAGGAGTGCCGGCGATGGCCGCGTTCAGGTTGTTCACATAGGTCTGGAGATGCTTTCCGTGGTGGAATGCTATGGTCTCTGCGCTGATCGCGGGTGCAAGCGCGTCGGGTGCGTAAGGGAGGGTGATGAGTTCGAACATAGTATTATTGTTTAAAAGTCATATTGTACTGAGAAGCCTCTGATGTGCAGGTTCTTGACCTTGGCGATGCGCACGGCGTCATAGGCGGAGAATGCGCTCAGGGCAACGGCTCCGGCCAGGCAGAAGATTGTGCCTGCGGTCACCGTCTTAGTGGCCTGGACCACCTGGCTGCCGGTGCCGAGGCCGCTGTCATAGACCTTGTAATCGTTTTTCAAAGAAGAAACGGTGGCGAATAACAGCGCGGCATCGCCCGCCATATAAATGAGTCCGGTGCCCCACTCCCCTTCCAGAATCTGCCCGAGGCCGGGGATCAGGAAGGATGCCAGTCCCATCAGCGACGGGTTGTATGCGTCCCCAGGCTGCGGCTGATAGTCGCGGGGGTTGTATTTATCGCGGAGGCTGTAGTAATTGTTGGTTCCGAGAGCGTATTCGGTTCCGTCCTCTGTCAGTTTCATCTTCTCCCCGTTCTCGAAGTAGATGGTGGCCACCTTGCTGGTTTCGATGAACTGCATAGGGCCGGTCGGGTCCTCATAAAGGCGGTAGCTGATCTGCGACGGGCCGAAGATCACGGCCGTTGCCAGGATATTCTCCCCCTTCTTGGTGTGGATGATATCCTGCGCACAGGCCTCCCTGCCCGCCAGAGCAAGCACAGCCAATAGGATGAACAGCAACTTTTTCATATAATTATCCACAATAACAAAGATAGCAAACTTATAGAATTTAAGTTTAGGTAAACCAAAAGATTTTTCTTATGGTCCTTTAAAAACATACAATCGTAAGCAGAAACAGAAATTAAGGCGATTGTTTGCCGATATTCTTTGGATATTCTGATCATTGAGTATACTATTACGGCCCTTAAATAATTGTAATTATGGAACCGTTATTAAGACAAAGTAGATATGTCGATCCAATGATCGACGTCGCATTCAAGCAACTTCTCGGACAGGAGAAGAACAAACACCTTACGAAAGGGCTCCTTGAACATGTTTTCAATTTAGAAATCGAGGAACTGGCTTTCGTAAATGTAGAGCACCCCGGACAAACCCTTGAAGACAGAAATGCCATCTTCGACATCCAGTGCAGGTCCAAACAGATTGGGGACTTCATCGTAGAAATGCAGGTTCGGGAACAAAAGCATTTCAGCAAACGCGCATTGTTCTACAGCACTTTCCCAATAACCGCACAAGCCCCAAAAGGGAGCTGGGACTATGACTTCAAACCGGTTTTCTTTCTGGGTATGCTTAATTTCAAAATGCAAGAAACGGATGGTTACATCCATAGGTATTCCATTCGGGAAGATAACACTGGAGCCCTTTTGACCAATGCACTTCAGTTCGTTTTCATGGAGGTCGGGCCGTTCAGTAAACCATGGAAAGACTGTAAATCATTTGAAGACAGATTCTTGTATTATTTCAAGAATCTTCCTAATTTTGCGGAGAAACCAGATACGGGCAGCGACAGTTACTTCGAGGAACTGGTGGCTGCAGCAGAACTCAGCAATATGACTAAAGCAGAAAGAGAAGCATACAATCGCCGTCTGAAAATTCAACGCGACAACTACGCGGCGGATGAATTTGCCCGCGAAAAGGCCCAGGAGGAACTGGCAAAAAAACTTGCCGAAGGACTAGAAAAGGGCCTTGCAGAAGGTCGTGCAGAAGGTCGTGCAGAAGGTCGTGCAGAAGGTCGTGCAGAAGCCAATAGAACAATCGCGGCAAAACTACTGGCAAAAGGATTGAGCATCTCCGAGATTGCAGAAATCACTGGCCTTAGCGAAGACGAGATTTCTGCCCTCTAACAAAAAGTAATCTACCAAATAACAAAAAAGAAGCCGGCCCCGAGGGGTCGGCTTCGATTATGAGAAGATCTCAGAAATTACTCTGCGAACTTGGGACCGGCAGCCCAGAGGTAGTAACCGGTGCCAGCCGTGGCATTCCATGCACCATTCTTGTTAACCCATGCATTGAGGGCCTCCACGATGTTGGTGTAGTTCTTGTTGTCGTAGCTGACCTGTCCGTTGATAACTCCGGAATTATCGAAGGAAAGAACATTGAGAATATTTGCAGTGTTCTTTGTCTTCGTGCTGGCAGTACCCATGTCACGATCGCAGGAAGAATCGAGATAGTATGCCTCCTGGAGTGCAAGATAACGCGCTGCGTTATCCTCATAGCTACCGATGATAGCACCAAGCCTTGCTTCAGTTCCATCAACAGGATCTCCGGTCTCAGGACCGATCTTTCCAGTATTCACCACATTGTAGATGCGTCCACGCAGGTAGCGACCTACGATACCACCGCAGTATACCCCCTTATGGCTATTCACCTTGTACTGGACGGCACCGTTGTTAATGCAGTTGTAGATGAAGAGTCCGAGATTATTGCCATTGGCACCACCGGTGGAGAAAGTAAATCCGACCATTCCGCCGGCGACCTCGCCGCCATCCTTATCGGTACGGCAGCCAAGGATAGTACCATTGTTGACGCAGTTGAAAATCTTCCAGTAATATGTGGCAAGACCGACATTCTGGTTATAACTGGCCTTCCAGTAATCCTTTGCACCTGCGCAATAGGCAACCATACCGCCAACCCAAATCATTGCGGTGACTTTACCATTGTTGATGCACCTGTTGATTTCAGGCTGTCCCCAACCTGTGCAGTCTGCCATGACAGCAGTGATACCTGCAGCCTTGTAGCCTGTGGGAGCGGAAACATCACCATCGTTAACACAGTCCGTCACGATTGCAACGCTCGGGTTCTGACAAGCAAGCTGAACACCGCAGATACCACCGACGACGCCCTGCGTGGCAGTAACGGCACCCTTGTTATGGCACTTGGTGATGAAGAACTTCTGGGCAGATGAGTGTCCATAGCTGGTACCCATTGCATAACCGCAGATACCGCCGACGATACTCTCACCATGTACCGTGCCTTCATTGACAGTGTTCGTCAGGTTCTGAGAGCAATGTGAATAACCGACGATACCACCGACAAGCGTTTCAGCAGCAGTTCCCTTAACAGCACCGGTATTCTTACTATTGTCGATTGTAGACCAGAAAAGTGTACCGACCAAACCACCAACCTTGTTCAGGCCGGTGACGGCACCCTGGTTTTCACTCTCGGTAAGAAGGACATTCTGGGTAGCGCCCGCTATACCACCGGTACCTTTGATATCGGATCCGGCATTACCATAGACGAGCTTGTTGGAGGAGTTGTAAGTCATGTAGAAGAAGACACCGTTGTCTGCGGTTCCGGTGACAGTGCCCTTATTCACGCACTTGTCAATATCCGTAAAGTAGGCATGGCCGAAAAGACCTCCGACACTAACGCCGCCGGTAACAGCAGCAGTGGACTCAACATTGGTAACAGTAATCTTGTCGGCTGCTGTACCGCGAGTGTATCCGGCAAGGGCACCGACATAATTTCCAGTGGTGGTCACGGTTCCATCGATCTTGAGATCCTGCACAGAGGAGCCCTCTCCGAGGAGTCCGAAGAATGCCACATAATTGCTGGTGTAGCACTTGTCGGTGGTTCCGTCAAGCGCGAGGGTAACCTTGTGGTTATTGCCGAGGAACTTGCCCTCGAACGGGAACTGAACGTCAGCGGAGACATAGTAACCTACAGGAGTCTCAACCTTTGCAAGATCCGTTGCGAGTTTGATGTACTTGCCAGAGAAGGGGTTACCAAGATTCACAGCAGAGCTGAAAGCCGTGAACTCAGCCTCGTTGTTGATAACATAAGGATTGGTCTCGGAACCTTCACCGTTCAAACCGGCAGAAAGTTTATCACCGATGACACCCATGTCGATAAGGTCGTTGATCTTCACCTCATTGTCTTTAGTGGAGGTGAGGGTCTGGAAACCACCATTACCCTTAAGGGCGGTCATCTGGAGCCCGCTTTCAAGGGTGCCGGGAATAACGGGGATAAAATACTCGCCATCAACACCGCCGACTGCCACGGTAACGGACTTGGAAGTGCCTGAAGTAGCGAAGTTCAGAGTATCTGCGCCGAAGCCGATTTCATAGTCACCGACCATGGGGTTCTTTGCATTGATCTGGAGAATCTCAACGACGTTTCCGGAATTGACTTTCACCTTGAGTACGCCTGTCGCGTTGCGCATCTGGAACTTTCCGTCCTTGCTCTGTGCAACGCAGATATTGGCACTGCTGAAAAGTCCGTCGGGATCAGTCTTCAGATTGACTTTGATCTTGCCTGCAGAGAAGCTCTTGACGGCATTCACAGGATAAACTGCATAATAGAGGGTATCAGCCATGTTCACCTCTGCGGTAAACTCAGCCTGTCCGATTCCTTCCTCAGGAACTTCGACATCTTGATTGAAAGTACCGGTCGAGTTATAGACGCGGATCTTATCTCCGGCAGCCCAAGTGGTTTTGCCGTTGACAAGGGCGGTCTTGGTAGCGTCGAAAGTGAATGTAAGAGTGGTGACCTCACCTGTTCCATTCTCCTGGACGGGAGCGTTCATCTCTTCCACTGCGCAGGAGGCAGCTGCAAAAATGCCGGCAGCCGCAAGAAGGAATAAATATATCTTTTTCATATTATCTTTCATTTAAGCTGTTAGACATTTTACCAATTCCATGTACCATTGTTGTAATCTTCGAGTCCGCCGGATGCGGCAGTCTTGGGAATGTAGACGCCGAACTTGGTTCCGACAGCCTTCATCTCAGTGGCGTTGAATGCATTTCCATCAGTCTTGGAGATATTGAATGCCCTGTAGGTGAAGGATCCCCACCAAGCATCGGTAACCTCAACGACAGAAGTGCTGACATTGCCGGGACGGGAAGGACGGCCGCTCTGGCCATCGTTCTTGGTAGTGAGGGTAACCCAGCCTTCCGGACGATACTGATATCCGCTGAGAACAACGATGAGTGTTCCGATAGGAAGTTGAGCCTTAGGGAGAATATGGGTGGCCGCGAATTTTCTGGTAGTTGCATCGTAGTTGCCCTTGAACACAGAGGAGGTGAGATAGCTGCCATTCTGGGAATTGTAGAAGCCCCAATGCAGTACAGTGAGAGGTACGGCGACATAGTCTTCGAACTTCTTACCTGCAGCTTCGATGAGAGCCTTTGCTTCAGCCTCGGCTACGTTCAGCAAGTAAGGAGGATACTGTGTGGCTTTGGTAACTGCGTAAGGAGTCTTGGCGGCATTTGCATAGGCCTCCTGCATTGCAGGGATGCAATCATCCTCATACTTCAGGCTGGGGATGAAAGGAGTGGATGCCTTGAGAGGATCCTTGCCGGTGATGTATTGAGTCATCATGTAGGCGGCTGCAAGGCGTCCGATGTTCACGCTGAGGTTGCTATCGTCCACCAGAACGTTCTCCTCGACATAGCTAGTGCGGATGTTCTGGATGAGGGTTCCCAGAGGGATGACTGCCTTGAATTCAGGATTTGCAGAAACGGTGGTTGCAACTTCTGCGATTGCAGTATACATAGCCATCTGGTCGCTGCCATAGTTCTTGAATCCATCTGCAGTGGCGCCGGTCTTGTAAGCCCAGCCCATGTTCCAGAAGAGAGGAGTGTATTCGCAGTACTTGCGGATGAACTTGACGAGTCCGTCGATTGCACTTCCATCGTAGTCACCTGCATGCTCAAATGAAGGCTGGAGCACGATGGCATCCCAGTCGTCGGGAGTGAGGGCATCTACCGCGAGTGTATCCACGGCGATGAAGTTCTTTCCATCCACAGTAGCGTGTGCGGTGACCTTCTCGGTGCCGGTCGCGGCTGCTTCGATTTCCGCAAGAGTCAGGCCGTCGCAAGGGACGTTGACCAGGCGGATCTTGGTAAAGCCGAGGCTCTGCAGGACCTTGTACATATAGACATAAGTGCTGTCGGTACGGCTGTCGCCAATTGCGAGGACGTTTATGAGCTCGGGATCGACATTGGCGGCCTTCTGGGTGAAGGTGAGGGTGGCCTTTACGTTGGGATCTGCCTTACAGGCAAAAACGATGCTGCCTTCACGGGCAGCGCCAGTGCCGTTCAACTTAACGGTAACCTCGCCCTTATCCTTGTCGAAGGATGCCCAGTCCGCACTGGGGGTAGCGGTATAATCGTCGTTGGTGGTGACGGTGAGAGGGAAGGTCATACCGCGGGGGTTGACGGTCCTGGAGGTCACGGAAATCTGCATCGTAGGAACAGCAGCTTCCTGATTGACTGTCACATCGTAGGACTTAGCGGCGAGCGCGATGGTCACCTGACCGGAACGTGCTGTTGCCACAGGGTTGGCCTTGTAGGCGAGCACGACCTTGTAGGTCTTCATCTCAGCCTTGGTCTCAGCCTTGGTCTCTTTGTAGGAGAGCCAGGAAGCAGCATCACCGACAACGGTTACCTTGATGGAAGGATAGTTCGCATCAACCGGCACGGTTACGGTGCCTTCACCATTGTCTACGGAGAAAGCAGTCTTACCGACCGTCATCTCGACAGGGTCATTCGGATTGGGAATGTCGCCGAGCTCCTGCGGCTGGCAGGAAGCAAACAACATCATCGCGAATGCCGAAAGCAGAAAAATACTTTTTCTCATAGATGATTGTTATTTAAGTGGTTGATAATTAGTTAAGTTTCTTTTCTACATATCCATAAGCCTCGAACTCCCAAAGATCGATAAAGCCGTCGGTCGACCTGTGCGAGTTACGGAAGACGATTGCAATATAGCGTCCAGCCTTCTTCTCGAAAGGCTTGAAGCTCTGCACCGCATCATCCTGGGTGAGGCTTGCCAGAAGCACGGCATCGCCGTAGTTCTTCTGCCAGTTTTCGTCGTCCGGGTTAGGCTTTTTGTCGGTCACATAGACACTGATGGCCTTGATGAACCTTCTGGTAGAACCTTCCGGATCGGGATCCTCATAGAAGATGAAGTCGGTAAAGGTAATGGCATCATCCCCCGATTTCTTGGTATCGATTACCAGGATCTTGGGGAAGATCTTCTTATACTCGGATGCATTGGAACTGTACCAGCGGCTGCTGGCGCTGTCTTTGATGCCATCGATAACATACTGAGGGTAGAAAGCGTCACGGATCTGGTTCGCAGTCACCGTAACCGTAGCTACCTTGGTATCGAAGTTCTCGGTGATGGGTTTTGTGGACTTTACCCAGTTGCCGGTCCATACCGTATCGATTCCTTCAGTCGGAGTGTAAGCAGACTGATACTCGAAATACCTGCTTCCGTCAGCATTAGGGAGATGTATCTCATACTCATCGGCCTTCAACACCCCCTGCTCCACAGTTTTACCATCCTTGGTAATATAGCGGAATTTTGTCTTGACGGTTTCGTCGGTAGGGTCCCTCATGACGATGACAGCTTCGTCGCCCACGATCCTTGCAGACTCAACCGCACGCTCCGCATGGGAAACGAGCCAGTTGTCCGCGAAAGGAGAAGTGGTGATCTCGACGGCCAGCGAACTGTTGCCGTCGGCATCGTAGTTGATCACCTCGAAGGTATAGGACCTGTCCTCCAGATTGTTGATAACGGTTTCTACCGAACCTTCGTAGTAAGCGTAGTTGAACTCCAGCGAATCCCTGCGGTTGTCCCAGAACAATTTGGCCGTACGCAACGACGGGTCCATGGGCACGTCCCACTTCAAGACAATCCTCTGATACCCGGAAACGGCTGTCAGATTGAGGGGTTTTGCCGGATAAATGTATCCACCGTCAACAAAGAACTGCTTGTATACCGTATCCTGTTTGCCACAGGAAGCGAGAAGCAAAACAAATGCAAAAAAACAGTAAACTAACTTTTTCATAGCATCGATCGTTAACGGTAAGACTCAAGCACACGTCCGAATGGTGTCACTTCTCCGGTCTGGACCTGACGGTTCGAGATACCGTGGCCCAGTTCGAACGTTGCGAATGTATTTGCAAACACGACACGCAGGTACCGCACCTCATCGTAGCAACGAGGATACTTGTCTTTGTCGAACTCGAAGTCGTTGCCTGTGTTGAACATAGACCTGTCGTCGGGTGTTATCTCCCCAACAAGGCCGCTCGGCAGATAGCCGGAAGGCTTAATCTGTGTGAATTTGCCGAGGCAGAACCAGGTTTCATCGAAGCCGTTAGGGTTGTCTTCGGTAGGCTCTACCAGCTTGCCGGTAGGAGACATGCTTCCCCAGAACTCGTAATCTCGCACAGCGCCGTCCTTGAATGGATTGTAGTCGATACGGGGAAGAGTCGTGATTCTGGCAAGCTTTGCCTTCACACCCAGATCTATCGTGAGCCAGGTAGGTGAAGGACCGTCCTTTTCACTGGCGAAGAAGTGAGGAGTGGCAGACTGTCCGGAACCATCCCAGAGGGAAGATATCGGATAGTAGGATGCATTCTCGCTCCTGCAGGTATCGTCTTCAAGGTCAGCGTTGGTGAACTTGGAAGCGTCCAGCTTGATTTCTTCGATAGGGGTCAGCACGGCAGTGGTGGTATCGGACACGTTCCCCCAGTAGTCCCGGAGGTAGAGCCCGAAAATGGCCTCCTTGGGTTCGATTCCGCGACGGGACAGCACGATGTCTTCGCTGGAAGTGAAAAGGGTTGTCACCTCGACCCACTTGATATCCTTCGAAGGTTTATTGAAATCAGCCGGATCGTCACACCTCAGTATACATATTGCGATGTTAGTCTTGTATATGTTGTTCTGGATGTGGATCTTGATGCCACCTGAAGACTCTTCCATCGAAGGCTTGACTCCCACGATCGCAGGTGTCAGAGGGGTCACGTTCACACTGACCGGCTCCGAGCATTCCTCGTTCACGTTGAAGGAATATATATTAATGGTATGTTCCTTCGTATCGGGGAATCCGGCAACAGTAAGGCTATCCACATAGCGGGATATCTTGGAGCTTACCTCGACGCCGTTACGGTCGTACACGGCCATGACGCCTTTGAGGTTCGGGTCGTCAGGGATGGTCACCTTTATGATAGCTCCTCCACTGATGCTCCTGACGCTCTTGACTGTGACCGGAGTCGGTTTCGGCACGTTCGGATGCTGGTCGATACGGCCTCCGAGCTCACCGGAACAGGACGCTGCCAGAACAGTGCCTGCAATCAGAAACAATTTGAAAAGATTGTTCATATATGATACTGTTTTTATTACCAACCAAGATTCTGAACAAGATTCGGATTACGCTCCAGATAGTAAGTGTAGATGGGCCAGAAGTAATCCTTGAGGCCGAACACCTGGGTAGCGATCTGCTTCTTCACATAGTAGTCTTCCGGATTGGAAGCGGTCACGGTGTATCCGTAGATACCCTTCTTGTACTCTGCGGGAGCCTCTTTCCAGCGGCGGATGTCCCAGAACCTCTGGCTCTCGAAGCACAGTTCGATCAAACGTTCGCGATGTATGATGTTCCTCATACCGTATTTGGTCGAATAATAACCGGGGCTGTTGCTGAAATTGTCCCACGATGTCTTTACATCGGGAATGCCCGCACGCTCGCGGATGGCATCCAGATACTTGAACAGGTCTGCACGGTGCTCGCCATTGGGTCCTTCAGCCTCGTTAATCGCCTCTGCATAGAGCAGATAGAGGTCCGTCAGGCGGATGATAGGCCACTGGAACCAATGGGATACGAACGTATTCGCAGCTGTGAAGTTGCACTGATAAGGATACATCTTCTTGGCGAAGTATCCGGTAACAGGGCCAACCTCACCGCCGGACTTACCCTGAGGTCCGCCGCTGCGGCACTGCAGATACCTCATCTTATCCGACTGGATATCGTTGAAATTGGAGATTTCCCCATACCATGTGCCACCGTCGAAAGCGAGGAACGAGTAGTAACGCGGTTCCCTGCCAACATTCTGGCGGACAGTAGGATATCCTTCGTAGAGATAGAACCTGTGGTCCAGAGGAGGGCTGACTACTTCCTGGGTATTAACTCCGGCCCAGGCAAGGTCGTTGTTGATAGGCAGGCCGTTGTTTGTATAGAACTGGTCTACGATCTTCAACGGCACGCCGATGAAGCGGTATCCGCCTGTAGTATGGTCGTAAGTAGTCAGGTTCGGCATGGTCCACTGCTCGAAGGCAAGGTAGGAGCCATTGGCGTCGTACTGGGTGTTAGCCCATACGACTTCGCCGGGATCCTGGGCAGTCTGACGCTGGTTGAATGCATTGCGCAGGGACAGGGTCCTCTTCAGGGAATCGGTAACGCGGAAAGAGATGTTGTCCATTCCATACAGATGTATGTTGGCCTCTTCGCAGATATCGATAGCATCTTTACATGCCTGCACGGCATATTCCCAACGCTCGAGTTTTTCATCATCGGTCTTTTCGGGGAAGAGCATCCGGCCCTTATTGTCTATAAGGGCGGATTCCTCTTCATTGCCATTGAACAGAGGGCTGGCTGCAAATACGGCGACCTTTGCCTTGAGGGCCTTGCATGCAGTCCTGGTGATCCTGCCGTACATGTCTGAAGATTCAGGCACGATAGGCAGATCGGGAGCCGCCTGGTCCAGCAGGCGAAGGATGAAATTGAAGCAGGTATCAATGTTCTCCCTGTACACACGCACGGTCTCGACGTCGGAATCGATAGGAAGGCTTTCCCTGATAATCGGCACCGGGCCCCACTTGCGGACCAGGTTGAAATGATAATATGCCTTGAGGAATGTAGCCTCGGCTTTCCACTGATTCTTTTCTTCCGTGGTCATGTCCGGCACATTATCGACATTATCGACAAGGATATCGCAGCAACGTATTCCCTGATACATATTGGCCCAGTCATTTGCATATACCTTCGATGCCGACTGGAATCCTCTTGCTATGTTGAAGAACGTATTGGGCACACGGGTCGTCTGCCAAGAAGATGTGACACGGCCGACAAGGTCCCAGAGCTCATCTCCCGTAAGCATGGCGGAATCGCTCATCACGTTGCCGTCGATGGGCATGTAGGAGTAGCACGTTGCAAGATAATCTATTGCAGAAGACCTCAGATTGAATGCCATGTCCAGGGATGCGATTCCATCGTCAGGCACGACATTGAGGTATTTATCACATGATGTCATGGAAGTGACGCCAAGCGCGATTACCAATATTGACAGTATAGTATTCAGCTTTTTCATACTCTTTTCCTTTATTACTTGAATGTAACGTGGACACCTATATTGAAGGTACGCTGGATAGGATAGTTGAGTCCGGAACTGGCGAGTTCAGGATCCCAAAGCTTGAAGCGGCTCCAGCAGAGCAGGTTGTTGCCCTGGAAGTAAATACGCAGATTGTCGATGCGCGCACGCTGGACCAACTTGTAAGGAACAGTGTAACCGAACTCCAACTGCTTGAGACGGAGGAAGGCGCCGTCGCGCATCCACCAGGTGCTCACTGCAGAGTTGTTGGTATTGGAGTATGCGCTGTAGCGGGGCCAGAGGGCGTAGATGTCGCGGTTGTCCTCGCTCCAGTGGCTGTCGGCATATGCCTTGAGCAACTGGGTGTTGTTCACGAACGGGGCGGTACCTGCGATATTCTTGCTGGGATTGTAGTTGGTGGATGCATCGATCCAGAACGATTCATTTGCAAGTCCCTGGAAGAATACGGAGAAGTCGAAACCGCGGTATCCCATGGAATAACCGAAACCGTAGATGATTTCCGGTGAGGTCGGGAGTCCGATAGGCACACGGTCGGCCTCGGTGATGACGCCGTCTCCGTTCACATCGGTGTACTTGATGTCGCCGCCGCCGTACTGGCTACCGAAAGACTGCTGGGAAGGCGAGTTGGCCGCTTCTTCGTCGTCGATGAAGAGGCGCTCAGCAATGTATCCCCAGGTCTGCTTCAAGGAATAGCCCGCATGCTGACGGTACGATTCAGGATAGGTGGGCTCTTCGTAAACCAGATACTTACTTGAGGAATAGGTGAAGTTTCCGCGGGCGGATGTCCAGAAATCCTTGTTCCAAACCTGCTTGTAGTCGGCCTGGATGTCGATACCGTGGGCCGCAGCCTCACCGATGTTGGCAGAAATGCCGGCCTGCAGACCCATGGTCTCAGGAACATCGGCACGGGTCATGAAGATATCGGTACGGTGCTCGGTGAAGTACTCGGCTATGATGTCCAGTTTCTTGAACAGGCCGAGCTCCACCGCGTAATTGGTCTTGTACGACTTTTCCCAAGTGATACTCTCGTTGGCATAACGGGAGACGTTGATACCGTTATAGTTAACCTGTCCCCTCGTCTCGCCGAACTGCGCACCCCTGGCGGAGCTATTCATCGAAACTTCCGACAGATAATAGAAACGGTTGGCCGTGGATCCGATATTGTCGTTACCAACAAGACCATAGGATGCACGCAGTTTCAAATTATGCACATACTTCGTGAGAGGCTGGAAGAACTTCTCGTTCGAAATTACCCACGCAGCACCGGCTGAAGGGAAGAAACCCCAGCGGTGGCTCTTGTGGAAACGCTCGGAACCATTGTAACCGAAGTTGAACTCGGCGAAGTATTTCTTGTCCCAGCCGTATGTGAAACGACCGGAAAGACCGGCGTTGCGGGAAGGGAGGGACAGCTGCAGGGAACCTGCATTCGCCGTCAGCTGCTCGCGTGCGGTGAGAACCAGAAGGCCGGTCACATCGCTGCGGCCGAACTCGCGGGCATAGTTCAAACGGCTTTCCGAATACATCGTGTTCTGGATAGTCTTCGAACCTTCGCCGTAGGAAAGATATTCCGTTCCGGTTTCATTAATACGCTGGATGGTGTATTCCCCTGTGTAGGAATCGTAGGTGTCCAGCATGTACCAGTAGGGAGAGAATGAACGGTAAACCTCCCAGTACGAAAGCCTGGTAAGGTTGAACAGCGTCATGAACTTGAGTCCCTTGGTGATGAAGTCCAGATCCTGGTTCAACTCCACGGCCGCAATCATCTGCGAACGCTGGGTATCCTTATAGCCTCGCACCAGATCGGCATAGGGGTTTGAATAGGAACCGCCCGTGTAGTTACCGAACATGATGTGGCGGATACCCACATGCTGATCGTCCTGAGGATAATATGCCGGGAAGAGCACGGGATCGGAGTGGACAACCTGCTTGTAGACCGCGTCACCACCGTTGAGAGGGCCGTTGTAATCGGTGAAGTTACCGGTCAGGCGGACCGCCAGCTTGGTGGTGGGAGTGATATTGATATCTACGTTGGAACGGAGGGTGTACGTCTTCTGGTCGATATTGTTGTTGAAGGAGTTGCGCTTGTCAACCTTGAGGATACCCGTATCTTCCGTAAAGCCTCCGGCCACATAGTATGTAGCGACACGTCCACCACCTCGGGCAGATACGTTGGCACGGTAGCTGGTCGAGAACTTCTTGAAGAGCATGTCGTACCAGTCGTTGGCCGGATAGATAATGCGGTTGGCGTTGGGCTTGCCTGTCTGCTCGATCTTGTCGTAGCTGTACATCAGGTCTCCGAGAGGGTCGCGGGTGGAAATGGCCTCGTTGTACGCCTTCATGTAGGTGACGGGATCTGCCAGCTCAATGTTGCGTGTAGGCTGCGACATCGACGTTTCCACACGGGCGAAAATCTTCGCCGGGCCTTCCTGACCGCGCTTGGTGGTCACGTAGATAACGCCGTTAGCACCGCGGGCACCGTAGAGGGCGGTTGCCGTTGCATCCTTCATGATGGAGAAGCTGGCGATATCGTCCGGCTGGAGGCGGGCAAGGTCGGTGGTGGTCAGCTCGATATTGTCGATAAGGATCAGCGGGCTGGTGTTGGCACCGAAGGTCGTGATGCCTCGCACGAAGAAGTCCGCATTGTCCTGACCGGGCTCACCCGAACGCTGATAGGCTATGATACCCGCAACATTTCCCGCAAGAGCGGTGGTAAGGTTGGAGGACGGCACCTTCAGCGTGGCCACATCGATGGTGGAGATGGAACCGATGACGCTTTCTTTCTTCTGGGTACCGAAAGCGACGATAGTGGTTCCCTCCAGTTCATTGGCCTGATCCTTCAGCTTGAACATGAAGTTTTTCTGGTCGTTCACAGGCACGATCAAGGTTTCCTTGCCGGCGAACTCGACTTTGAGTTTGTCGGTAGGCTTGACGTTGCTGATTTCGAACGAACCATCCAAGTCGGCTATCGCGCCTCGGGTGGTGCCTTCAATAGACACCGTGGCTCCGGGAAGCGGTTGCCCTGTTTCGTCTTCAAACACCACACCCTGCACCTTACGGCTTTGGGCCGTTAGCGCTAGAGGCAGCATCAGGAGAAGAAAGACAGTAGAGAGAAATCTCTTGGTCATAAACTAAAACTAACTTAATTTGTTTGTTAATCAGTTTTTGTGCATTTTTGCAAATATGCGGACTAATATAAGCATTTTTTAACAATGAACGCGCGTGTTACACTCTTTTTTATCGTGGCTTCTTTCATCATTATAGGATGTTCTTTAAAAGATGAGTATACAACTTTGAAAAATGATCAAATTTCGGAGGAATTCGCCGTTATTGAGCAAAAATCGCCGAGTCTTTCAATAGAACTCTCAGACGAAGCCGCTGCCGCAATGGAGCGCGGGGAGTTTGCCGTTCCGCAGGGTTATACCCTCGAGCGGGCCTTTCCCGAAGACCCCGAATTCGAGGCGCGTCACCGAGCCTTTGGCCTGCATCGCATATACAATGTAACTATCGATGAATCAATATCTTCCACCAAGGCTGGCGAAGACCTTCTATGCATCCCCGGTGTCCTGCATGCAGAGCCTTACCTTGAGGCGGAGCCGGACGCCATTTCGTTTAACGACCCCTATGCTTACCGCCAGTGGCACCTCTTCAACGACGGCAGCCTGAACGCCAAATTCGCTGCAGGAGCAGATCTCAATGTCACACCCGTCTGGAGTGAGTTCACCGGAGGCGCCAGCAATGTTATAGTAGGGGTTGTGGATACCGGAGTCCAGGCAGATCATCCGGACCTTGCGGGAGTGGTTCTCCCGGCCGGATCGAACGGTAGCAAATCCTTCCTAAATTCGACCTCTTCCAACCCTTACAATATAACGCCCCAGCGCCATGGAACCCATGTTGCAGGTGTCATCGCCGCCATCAACAACAACGGCAGGGGCGTCTGCGGCATTGCCGGAGGCAAAAACGGAGCTGGAGGAGTGAGAATCCTGGACTGTCAGGCAATCGCCGCAACGGAAGGCGACGGCGGCAACACCAACAGCGCCATCGTTTGGGCGGCGGACCACGGGGCGGTGATCCTCAACAACAGCTGGAACTTCAAGTACGACAACGAGTCTTCGGTTCCCACCACCACTTCCCTCACCACCCGCCTGGCCATAGACTACTTCATCAGCAATGCCGGCACCGACGGCAAGGGCAATCAGACCGGGCCGATGAAGGGCGGAGTGGTGTTCTTCTCTGCAGGCAACGACAGCCGCACCAAGTCGCAGCCGTCGATGTATGATGGCAACCTTTCCATTGGCGCCATAGGCCCTGCGGGAGAATCCTCCTACTACACCAACTACGGCGACTGGGTGGACCTTTGCGCCCCAGGAGGCAGCGCCAGCGGCTACAGCAACACCACCGACCCCCAGATATACAGCACCATGGTCGGCAGTGGCTACTATCAGATGCAGGGCACTTCCCAGGCTTCGCCCTGTGCGGCCGGGGTGGCTGCGCTGATAGTATCCTACTTCGGAGGGCCCGGATTCACCCCCGACCGGCTCAAGGAGATCCTGATCAACGGTGCTAATACCGACATTCCGCTGGGGCACAGCAGGAACATAGGCCCTCTGGTGGATGCCTACGGATCTTTTCTCTATGCCAGCAATGCGCCGATGCCGAGCGCGGTGACTGATATCACTGCGGTTCAGACACCGGAAAACGAAGTGGAGGTCAGTTGGACCATGAACAAATACGGCAAGCAGAACGTCTATCAGAACCTGCTTCTGATGAGCACGGACGCTTCTTTGCTAGCCGATCCCGACCCCTTCTCACTCCCTTCTTCCGTAACCGTACGCAGGATCAGCGGCAGGAGCAAGACCCCGGGAGAGAAGGTAACCGAAGTATTCAAGGGACTCAGCTTCGGAAAGGATTATTACTTCACCGTAGTCAGCTATACTGCAAGGCGTTACGTCACCTCCGACAATACCGTGGTCCACATCCGCCCGCGCAAGAACACGGCTCCTGTAGTCAGTTCGGATTACAGTATGCCAGTAAGCCTGAACCATCACTCCACGAAGCTTTACACCTTCAATTATTCCGATCCTGACGGGGATGATCTGACCCTCACCTTCAGTCCCGGATCCACTGCTGCTGAGTGGAAGGATGACGGAGCCGGCACCCTGACCCTGAGTATCGACGGAAACGGTGCTCCAGCCGGTTCCTACGTGGCCACCGCTGATTTCAGTGACGGTATAGCCACCGAAAGACAGGCAGTTTTATATATTATCCTGCCCAATACAAATCCGCTTATCCAGCAGGAAGGATCCCTCCCTGAATTCATAAAATACAAGGACGTCGCAAATGTGTTACTTAAGTGCAGCGATGCCGAAGGAGATGAACTCAACGCCACCCTTGTGCCCGGCTCCGCCGCTGCGCAGTTGAGCCAGGAAGGGCCCGGCCTTTACCGGCTTACGGTACGCGGCGATTCCGCTCCGGCAGGCCAGTATACCGCTTCCATCAGCATAAGCGACGGCTTCGGAGGCAGTGCTTCACAGAGCATAACTTACTATCTTACAGGGAATCATGCCGCCGAGGCCATAAACGGCGCAGCCGAGATGATGATATCTTCCGGCACCACGGAAACCCTTGATTTAAAAGACTATTTCCAGGATTCCGATGGAGATGAACTTCTCTTTACCCTGCTTTCCGTCGAAGAGCCGATAAGTGCCAGCCTGGAAGGCTCCATGCTCAGCTTCAGTGCTTCGAAGCCGGGCGTAGGCAGCATACGCGTCAGCGCCACCGACGGGATCGACGCTCCAGCCGAGGCATCTTTCCGCGTGAGCGCACACTCCCCCGGTGTGAAAGTTGCGGAAGCTTATCCGGATGTGGTCAGCGACAAACTCACCATCCAGGCCACGTCTACATCCCAGCTGAAGGTGCAGATCTACAACTCCACCGGCCGTTGCGTCTATTCGGCCAGCATCAAACCGGACCCCTACAAGCCCTACGAAGTCAACGTTTCTGAGCTTGCTCCAGGCAGATACACCATCGTCCTGAGCAGCAGCAAAGGCAGTGTCAAAAAAACAATAGTCAAGATATGAGAAAGATATCCATCCTGGCTGCGCTCCTGCTCGTGAGCGCCAGCCTTTTTGCAAAAGTCACCCTTCCTCCCGTGATTGGGGATAACATGGTCCTCCAGCAAAACACCTCCGCCGCTCTCTTCGGAAAGGCAGAGCCCGGGAAGACGGTCACCGTCAAGACCTCTTGGAACAATAAGAAAGTCAGCACCGTATCCGATGCCCAGACGGGGCGCTGGCTGGTGCGAGTGGAAACCCCTTCCGCCGGTGGCCCCTATGAGATTACCATCTCCGACGGGGAGAAGATCACCCTGAAGGACGTGCTGATAGGCGAGGTCTGGTTCGCATCCGGCCAGTCCAACATGGAGATGCCTGTCAAGGGATATGGCTCACAGCCCGCAAAAGACGGCACCAAGTACATTATTGGCGCCCGCGCGTCGCGTCCCATACGCTACTGCCATATCAAGAGGCAGTCTTCCGTAAGCGTGATGGACGAGTGCGAAGGCAAGTGGGAGAAGCACACTCCCAATGCCGTGGCAAACGCCAGTGCGACCGCATATTTCTTTGCCGAAACCCTGCAGGGAGCACTTGACATCCCCGTGGGCATTATTGAGAGTTCCTGGGGCGGCAGCACCATCGAGGCATGGGTCAGCCAGGAGGTCATCAGCAAGGACTATCCCGAGTTCGACCTGGGCCACCTCGACGGCAGTAAACCAGTGAAACACAAGTATCATCAGCCATGCCTCCTCTTCAACGGACAGGTCGCTCCACTGATCCCCTTCACCTTTAAGGGAATGATATGGTATCAGGGAGAATCCAACCGGGACCGTCCTGATCAGTATGTAAAGTTACAGCGCTCCTATGTGCAGATGATGAGGGACTGCTTCCAGGTGCCGGAGGCTCCTTTTTACTGCGTACAGATAGCCCCTTACCCCTACGATAACGAGCGCAAGACGCATAGCGGCTACTTCTGCGAAGCGCAGCAGAAATCCGTCGAAGGCATCAAGAATGCCGGCTACGTGACCACGGTCGACATCGGCGAATACGGCACCATCCATCCCTGCCGCAAGCAGGAGGTTGGCCAGCGTCTGGCGCTCCTCGCCCTGCATAACGACTACGGCATGGACGCCATCGACGCGGTAGCGCCCAAATACAAGATTGTGGAATTCCGCGAAGGCAAGGGCTATGTGAGGATGGATGTCGGCGGTCTGGGCCTCTCCCCCATGGGCACCGATCTATCCGGATTCGAGATTGCCGGTCCTGACCGCAAGTTCGTGCCCGCGAAGGCCCGCCGCGATTCCAAGAAAGGCGATGTGGTAGTGGTCTGGAGCAGCGATGTCCCCGAACCGGTTGCAATCCGCTATTGCTGGCGCAACTGGAGTGTCGGCAATCTCTACAATAACTTCGGCATTCCCGCCGGCCCGTTCAGGACTGACGATTGGCCAATAAATCCGGCTGACTGGGAATAGTCAGCCGGATTTATTGCCCGTTGGGCCTCTCAACCCCCTGCACCCCCTGTCAGGGGGATTTTTTCGCTTCGCGGCGGGCAGAAGCCCGCTTGCCGCCAAGGCGGGAATTACTTCTTGCGGGGAGTGGCGAGGGGACTCACCGGATGGTCAATATAGAGTTTCATGAAGAAACCGCCGACTACCGAGCGGGCCTGCATGGCATTGAAGGTAGGCTGGTCGGTGTTTACCCAGTCGCCGAGCGGCACGCGGTCGGGCGTCTCATTATAATAACGGTATACGGGCAGGAGAAACTCGCGGAAGCCGTCCACGCTGCCGGCCATGGCGCCGGTCCAGAGCTGCCAGTCGGTCTTTGAATACTGGCGGCGGCTGTCGAGAGGCAGGCCATAGGGATTGAACTGCTTCTTGTAGAACTCGAGCTCCGTAGCCACGACTTCATCTCCAAAAACATTGAGCCCCAGCACCTTATCCCACACAAGATTGTACTTCTGGCTCCAGGTTCCCTCACCGTCGAAAGTGAGGCGGTAGTGGTCTTCTTCGAAAGCCTTTTCCTTCCAAATGGATGCCATGTTTTCGGCGAAAGCCTGGAAGGCCTTTGCCTCATCCACCTTGCCCAGGGACCTGGCCATCTTGGCATAGGCCGCCACTCCGAGTATGGACTTGGCACTCAGGTTCACATTGTGCGCCAGCTTGCCGGCAAAATCGTCGGTGCAGAGCTGGTTTTCGGGATCCTGCCCGTTCTGAAGGGCATAGAGAGCCCATTTGGTCAGGGTAGCCCAGTGCTTCTGCGCGAAACTTGCATCCGGGCTCTGCTTGAGGATGGCGGCGGTGAGCAGCAGCATGTTGCCGCTCTCTTCCAGGGGCATCCAGTTTCCGTAGTGCTGCCCGTAGGCATCGGGATACACACCCACATCGTGAGGTGCCCATACCTTGTTCCAGTTGCTGCTCTCGGCATAGTCGAAGATGAAGTTCACCAGCGCCTTGGCAAGCTCGGTATTGTAGCGGAGGAACAGGGGGATGGAGGGATAGGTCACGTCCACGGTGCCTGCGCAGCCGTTGGAGAAGTTCTCCTTGGAGATGAGATAGAGAGAGCCGTTCCAGCCGGATACCAGCTTATGGGCGGCGACGCACTGCCTGTACGCCAGGGCGCAGAGGTCGGCATATTCCTTGCCGCCGGACTGGGTAGCCTCCTGTATCATGCTGTTGTCGAAGGCATTCAGCCTGTCGCCCAGCTTGGACCACTCCTTGGCCGCCTTCTGCATCTCCTTGGTGATGGTATTCTTGCCATCCGCATTCCAGTAAGGGCGCAGGTTCTGCCCGAGGAACTTGACGGAGTAGACGTCGTCGTATGCGAGCATCAGCACCTCCTCGGTCTGCTTCTTGATCTTCTTCATGTCGAAGCACCAGGCGATGGCCACGTCATCGTCCACGAAGTTGCCGGAAGTGAAGGCCTTCCCCTTGCCGAACATCCTGGCGTCTATCTTGCCGGAAGATGCGAAAGACATTCTGGCGGCCTCTGCCTTCACCAGGGCCAGCGTACCCTTTCCCGACACGGGAGCCATGTAGAAGTGGCCCCAGTCGATGCGCACGTCGTCTCCCCTCTTCTCGAGCACCTTCTGGTCCACGGTGCCCACACGGAGGAATTTGACTCCGTCGGCGGAGCCGTTCTCAAGCATCACAGGCACCACATCCAGATCCACCGCGATGCGCGGAGAAACTTCGAAATAGAATTCAACCGAATGCTTCTTCTTGTCGATGGGTTCGGCGGTGAAACTCACGTAGTTGACCGGGCGGCTCATAAGCGAAAGATCGTCCGGAAGCAGAGGAGCCACGAAGCGCATCTTCACCTGCACAGGGCCGCAGTCGAAACTGTAGATGGTGCTGGTGGGCAGCACATTAACACCTGTCTGCACGGCAGGATTCTGGAAAACTGCCCTGCCCTGACGGTTATACAGCGGGTCATCCGGCTGGTCTTTTGGCTTGCGGCCGAACATGGGGTCGGGGATCTGCTCTTCGTTGCCAAGAAGCCTGTATGCCACTCCATCCACACGCACTGCAGCAATCATGGGCTGCTTGCGTCCGCTCCAATGCCGGGTCATGTCTGCGTTCGCCTGGTCGGCGAAGCTCCAGACAGAGAAGTAAGGGTCAACCGTTACAAGCGGATAAACCGGTGCACGGAGGTCGTTCTGGTAGTTCAGGGGTGCCGCCGCCCTCAGAGAAAGCGAGAGCAGGAGTGCGGCAAGGCCGAAGATGATCCTTTTCATACTATAGGTCTATTTCGATGATGTAGTCTATGCTGCAGTCGATTCCGGAGGGCACGGTGACGGTGAAGTCCTTCTTGCCTTTCTTGAATTTGAGAGGTGTGCCGGTGGCAAACTCCTTCACCTTCTTTGCCTTGAGCTTGAAGGGCAGGGTGATGACGCCGCCTTCCGGGGCTTCCATTACATGGAGATAGATGCGGCCTTCCTTGTGGGTGAGCACGCCCCAGGGCTGGGGCTTCAGCATGGTAGCGCGGGTGCCGAAGATGGTTTCACCGTTGGCACTCAGCCACTTACCCATCTCCGCCAGGCGGACCACGCTCTCTTCAGGGATGCATCCGTCCGGCTGGGGGCCGACGTTCAGAAGCAGGTTGGCATTGCGGCCGGAGGTTGCAAGGAGGATGCGGATGAGTTCGGGAACGGACTTCCAGTTCTCGTCCTTGATATCATATCCCCAGCTCTTGTTCAGGGTCTTGCAGGTCTCGAGTGCCAGATCCGTGCTCACGTGGCTGGTGCGGCCGTAACCGGCCTGATTCTCACCGGGAATATCGCGTTCGAATATCTGGATATCCTCCCCGGGAATGGGCACGCGGTGGTGATTGTTACCCACAAGGCAGGAAGGCTGCAGGCTGTGGATAAGAGTGTAGATGCGCTCGTATCCCCAGTCGAAATCTATCTTGATCTGCTCGCCGGGCTCGGGTTTCTTGATCTTTGCCCAGTCGCCGTCGAACCAGATGCAGCCGATGGGGCCGTAGTTGGTGAGGAGTTCGGTTATCTGGGCGCACATGAAGTCCAGATACTTGGCATACATCTCCCTTTCTTTATCGGTATGGGCGATGGCAGGATCGCGGGGATAGTCGTCGCGGCCCCAGTCCAGTAGGGAATAATAGAAATTCAGCTTGATTCCCTGGCGATGGCAGGCATCGGCAAGTTCCTTGAGCACATCCCTCTTGAAAGGGGAAGCGTCGATTATGTCGTAGTCCGAAGCCTTGGTGTCGAACATCGAGAATCCGTCGTGGTGGCGGGAGGTGATGGTGATGTACTTTGCGCCGGAGGCCTTGATCTGGGCCACCCAGCGGTCGGCATCGAACTTCGAAGGATAGAATCCACCCGGAAGCTTGGAGTACTCCTTGTAGGGGATCTTGTCGACGTTCATCACCCATTCGCCGCGGGCGAGCATCGAATACACGCCCCAGTGGATGAAAACGCCGAATTTGTCGTCGCGGAACTGCTCCTTGGCGGCAGCCGCCTCCGCGGTGGGCACATAGCCCTGGATACCTTCTTTAATGTCGGCGGGGGCTATGGCCAGCGCCGATGCCATTACTAGGCTGAGAATTGTTGCAATCATATTATTTCTTTGTGAATGTCATTCCGGTAGTGATATTATTGTCGGGATTGGCCTGGTAGACCTTGTTCCAGGTGGAAGCAAAATTGCTTGCCGAAAGATCCTCTGTCTTGGACAGCACGCAGCTGATGGCAATAATAAAGTAATTGGTGGTGCCGTTTTTCAGCGCCTGCTTGTTCTCGGAATTGAACGTGATCTTGGTCTTGTCGTTGGAGACGCTCCCCCACCACCATACGTAGTTGGCAGTCGATGTGATCGGGCAAGGGATGAAGTTATAGGTACCGCTCACAAAACCTGTCCCGAGGCCGGGAAGGAATGCGATGTAGCCATAACTCTGGCTGCTCTGGGTGACGGGGCTGGTCAGGGCCTGGCCCTTGGTGCCGTCGAAATAGAGGCCAAGTTTGATAGCTCCTGTGCCGGAATCCTGCACGAGCCTTGCCGGCAGCACTGCATCCTGGTATAAGCCGCTGATATTTAAGTTATTGGGGGTCTTTCCCGATGCAGTAACGGTAATATCTACCGTGCCGTTCGAAATAGTTGGCTTGCCTTGTTCGAAGATCTTGGCATTGAGAGTATAAGTGCCCAGATATGGAGTCACATCAGCCACGTTGTCGTTCTTTATGTTGAAGTCCTTGGTTGCGGGCTCGCTGGCAGCACCCCAGGAATCCACGCCGACCACGCTCACCGTGTAATCACCCTCGTCAAGGTTGTCGAACGTTACGCTGTAGCTGTCTTTCATCATCGAAGTCTGGGGCGAACGGTAGAAGTCGGACATTATCTTCTTGGTCGCAACCGTGCTGCCGCCCTTCTTGATGGAAACATCATAATGGTGCACGAACTCATCATCGCTGCCGGCAGCGAAAGTCACGGTGCCATTGTCGTAATTTACGGAAGACAATACCGGAGCGGTGTTTGCAGCAGCGAGAGCCGTATGGTTATATCTCTCAAGATGAGACTTGTCGCCAACCGGAGCCTTGAAATACAGGGGCTTGCCGATGACCGCATTACGGTAGAAGTCCATCCTGGTGGCCTTCATGTTTCCGGAGGCGTCCAACTGTATGAGGATGCCTTCCGAAAACTCCCCTGCATCGTTCAGCACCGTTGCGCTCTTCTTGTTTTCATATTCCCCACCCTCGAATGCCATGTAGCTGACGGATGCGCATCCGAAAGAAGTGAACGCACCCTGCCATACACTGCGGGGATCGTTAAGCGGGAAGTGAAGGTGCCCGCTGAAGGTAACGACCTGGGGATATCCCTCGAGTATGGATGTCAGCGAGGTGGTATACCAATAATTTCCAAGATCGCTGCCATACACGGTATTGTATATCATAGGATGCGTAACCACCATGACATAGCGGCCGGGATCCGCCTCGGTGATAGCCTTGAGCTTGGAGTTGAGCCAGGTAAGAGCCTGGGCGTCGTACACCACGGGGCTGGAACCATTCGGAGTCACGCAGAGGATGTGGTAATTCCCCACTATGCAGTGCCTGCACTCGAAGTTCTTCCTGGCGGTCTGGTCCTGGTCGGTAAGGAAATAATCATCTCCCAGAATAGTATGGAAAGCGGCATTCTGGGCCACTGTGCTGGAAGACCACGCATAGCCTGTGTTCATGTCGTGATTGCCCACAGTATAGATCATGGGCACTTTTTTGGGATCGAAAACCTGCTCGTACAAAGTCTTGAGCGTACTGATCTGCCCGGTATTGGCCGTATTTACCAGGTCTCCCGCAATCATCACGGCATCCAGCCCGTTGGCATCCTGCTCCGCAGCACGGTTCTTCAGCTGGGTCATGGCAGAGGTGAACTTTGCCTCCGAGCCATATTCATTTCCTATGTGGGTATCGCTGACCGCCCCCAGAGAAAGCACTATGTTGTCTTCGTCAAAAAGAACCGTTTTGTCTACGCTGATAAGGGGAATGGTATAAACAGTGCCGTCGGCGAGGGTGAACACGACGTTTCCTCCAACCACTTCAACGCTATGGAAAAGAGAATCGCCGTCCTTACCATCGGCACCGTCCTTACCATCTTTACCATCTTTACCATCGGTGCCGTCCTTGCCATCAGTGCCGTCCTTACCGTTCTTGCCTTCAGCGCCATTATAAATCTTTATGGGATCTCCGCTGGTAAAATATACTATCCACCCGCTGGCACCGTCTTCAGAGAAAGCTTCCACCTTTGTAACGTAGACTTTCGCAGACAGCCCCTCCTGATTTTTCTGAACTATGTCCACGAGGGTTTTCAATGCCTCGATATCGCTTTTAGCACGGGAGAGTTCCTGCTCAACCTTTTCGATACGGGAACGGAGTTCGCTGTCGTCGTATTCCGAACACCCTGCCACCAGCAGAACTGTGGCCAGAATAAGAAAACTCATGAATCTTTTCATAGAATCAGTGTTATTGTCAATAATCCGTTAAAGTTAGCAATTTTTCTAATAAAAAAATCCTTATCTTTGAAATATGAAAACACGCTTAACAGTAACCGCAGCTCTTATCTGCCTTGCATTCAACCTTTACGCTCAGAAAACGCATTACGTGAATCCCTTCATCGGCACTGCCGGCATGGGGCACACCTTCCCTGGGGCCTGCGTGCCCTTCGGGGGCGTGCAGCTCAGCCCGGACACCGACATGATTCCCCACAACATCAAGGGCAAATACCAGCCTCGCACCTATGAATACTGCGCCGGCTACCAGTACGACGACAGCACCATAGTCGGCTTCAGCCACACCCATTTCAGCGGCACCGGCCACTCCGACCTGGGAGACATCCTCATCATGCCCGGCACGGGCGAAGTGCAGCTCGTTCCCGGCACTGCCGAGGATCCCGACAGCGGCTACCGCCAGCGCTTCAGCCACAGCACCGAATCCGCCGGTGCAGGGCATTACGAAGTCACCCTGGCAGACTCCGGCATCAAGGCGGAACTCACTGCCACCCAGCGGGTTGGCGTGCACCGCTACACCTTCCCTTCCGCCGGAGGCCATCTGGTGCTGGACCTCGACCACGGCATCTACAACTACGATGGCAAGACCCTTTGGGCGGAGGTCCGAGTGGTCTCCCCCACCCTCATCACCGGCTACCGCATCACCAACGGCTGGGCGCGCACGAACTACACCTACTTCGCGATCAGTTTCAGCCAGCCCGTCGTGGAATACGGCTACAAGGACAAAGCCCCCATATATTATAAAGGAGGATACAGCAAGTTCCCCCAGTACCACAATTTCCCGGAGATGGCTGGGCGCAAGCTCGCGGCCTGGTTCAAGTTTGACACTGCCGCCAACCCCGAACTCACCGTGAAGGTCGGCATCTCCGCCACCGGCACCACAGGTGCGCTCAAGAACCTGAAAGCGGAGGCCGAGGGAAAGAGCTTCGACCGCATACTCGCCGAGGCTGAGGCCGCCTGGGAGAAGGAACTCTCCTGCATCGACATACAGGGCAGCGATGAGGAAAAGACCATGTTCTACACCTCCCTCTACCACACCATGATCAACCCGTCCGTCTACCAGGATGTGGACGGGCTCTACCGCGGGCTGGACCACGAACTCCACCGTGCGGAGGGCTTCACAAACTACACCGTCTTTTCCCTCTGGGACACCTACCGGGCGGAGCACCCCTTCCTGGCGCTTCTCAAGCCCGCACAGGCGGAAGATATGATAGCCTCCATGCTCGCACACTACGAGCAGAGCGCCCACCACATGCTTCCCATCTGGAGCCACATGGCCAACGAGAACTGGTGCATGACGGGATACCACAGCGTGAGCGTGCTTTCCGACGCAATAGCCAAAGGCCTGAAGATCAATGCAGAAGAGGCCCTGAAGGCGATGGTTTCCACCTCCACCGTGCCGTGGTACAGCGGACTCGGAGAGTACATGAAGTTGGGCTATGTGCCGCTGGACAAGACCTCCACAGCCGCAAGCAACACCCTGGAATATGCCTACGACGACTGGACCATCGCGGCGGCCGCGCAACGCCTCGGCAACACCCCGGTTGCTGAGCAGTACCTCAAGCGTGCCGCCTACTGGAAGAACGTTTTCGACACCGGCCTCGGCCTTGCGCGCCCCCGCTACACCGACGGTAGCTTCAAGCCCGAGTTCGACATCAAACAGACTGTGGGCCAGGGATTTATCGAAGGCAACAGCCTCAACTACTCCTTCCACGTTCCTCAGGATGTGAACGGCCTCAAGAAGATTATGGGAGGGGACAAGAAGTTCATCGCCAACCTCGACGACCTCTTCGGCAGCGACCTCCCAGAGTATTGCTACGCCGACAATGAAGATGTTACGGCTGATTGCCTGCTCGGCGGATACGTTCACGGCAACGAGCCCAGCCACCATATCCCATATCTTTATGCATGGACTTCCCAGCCCTGGAAGACCCAGTACTGGCTCCGCGAGATAATAGACCGTTTCTACAAGCCTGAGATCCGCGGCCTCGGCGGCAACGATGACTGCGGGCAGATGAGTGCCTGGTACATCTTCTCCGTTCTCGGTTTCTATCCCGTATGCCCCGGCACCGACCAGTACGTGATCGGAGCCCCCTATCTCCCCTACGCAAAACTACAGCTCGCAAACGGAAAGACTCTCGAGATCAAAGCTCCCGGAGTCAGCGACCGCAACCGTTATGTGAAGAGCGTGAAGATTAACGGCAAGCCTTACGACAAACTCTATATCACCCACTCCGACCTGCTCAATGGAGGCACAGTCGAATTCGTAATGAGCAAGAATCCCAATAAGCGCCGCGGCATCGCAGCCGACACAAAACCCTACTCGCTATGAGAAGATTACTTTCATTTCTGGCAATAGCACTGGCTATCAGTGCCAACGGGCAGGAACGCCTGATTCAGTATGTCAACCCCTTCATAGGCACCGACGGATTCGGCAACGTCTATCCTGGGGCCCAGATTCCCTTCGGAGGAATACAAATCAGCCCTGACACAGACGATTACGACTATGATGTTGCCGCCGGCTACAAGTATAACAAGCCCACGATCATGGGCTTCAGTCTCACCCACCTGAGCGGCACCGGCATCCCCGATCTGGGAGACTTCCTCTTCGTCCCCGGCACCGGAGCTTTGAAATCTGCTACAGGCACGGCAGAGGATCCGGACAGCGGCTACAGGTCCCGTTTCAGCCACGAAAGGGAGGCTGCCTCCCCCGGCTATTACACTGTTGAACTGACCGATTACGGGGTGACTGCCGAGATGACCGCAGCCGCCCGCAGCGGCATACTCCGTTTCACTTATCCCGAGAGCAAGGAGTCTTTTATTATGGTTGATCTGGACCATACCCTCCGCTGGAAGTGCGAGTGGTCCACCGTCCGCCTGCTGGACGACCACACCATCATAGGAAGCAAGATAGTGGCAGGATGGAACCCCAGCCGCCAGGTCTATTTTGCCGCGCGCTTCTCGGAGCCTATAAAGGATTTCGTCATCCTTCAGGAAGGTAAACCGGTGATTTACAACACCAAGCGCTTCCGCAGTTCGCTCGAAGCCTGGGGCCGCGGCCTTCAGGCCTGCATCAAATTCCCTACCCGCGCCGGCCAGCAGGTAAGCGTCAAGGTGGCGGTATCCGCCGTAGGCACCGACGGGGCACTTAAGAATCTCTCCGAACTTGATGGCAAGGGCTTCGAGGCCGTGCGCGCCGAGGCGGAGAATCTCTGGGAGAAGGAACTGGGCAAATATGAACTTGATCCCTCCTGCGACCTTCGCACAAAACAGACCTTCTACACCAGCGTCTACCGCACGGCCCAGCACCCCTTCCTCTTCCAGGATATCGACGGCCGTTTCCGCGCTCACGACGGCACGGTGGAGCTCGCAAAAGATTTCACCAACTATACGACTTTCTCGCTCTGGGACACCTACAGGGCCTTCCATCCCCTCCTGAACCTTGTGAACAAACCCCTCCAGGCGGATCTTGCCAACTCCATGCTCGAGCACTACGACAAGAGCACCGAGCACATGCTCCCCATCTGGAGCTTCTACGGTGGCGAGACCTGGTGCATGATAGGCTATCACTCCTGCTCAGTGCTGGCAGACATGATGATGAAGGGAGTGAAGGGCTTTGACTACGAGCGTGCCTTCCAGGCGATGAAGACCACCGCCACCAACCCCCACTACGACTGCATCCCGGAATACACCGAGCTCGGCTACGTGCCCTTCGACAAGGAGAAGGAATCCGTTTCCAAGACCCTGGAATATGCCTACGACGACTGGTGCATAGCACAGGCCGCCAAACTTCTGGGGCACGAGGAAGACTATGAATTCTTCCTCAAGCGCTCCGGGAACTGGAAGAACCTGGTGGATCCCGAGACTCTCTACACCCGCGGGCGCGACTCCGAGGGCAACTGGCGCACGCCTTTCGCCCCCATCGCCTACCAGGGCCCTGGCAGCGTGAACGGCTGGGGAGATATCACAGAAGGCTTCACCATGCAGTACACCTGGACCGTCCCCCATGCATTCGACGAGTACATGCAAATTGCAGGCAAGAAGTTCCTCAGGGACCGTCTGGACAGCATTTTCAAGCTGGAGATGAGCGACGATATCCCCGGCGCCCACGACATCTGGGGCCGCATAGGCGGATACTGGCACGGCAACGAACCCTGCCATCATGTGCTCTACCTTTATAATAAGCTGGGCAAACCCCGCGAATGCCAGAAATGGGTGCGCTACGTGGCCGACCACTTCTACGGCAACACGCCCGACGCCCTCAGCGGCAACGACGACTGCGGGCAGATGAGCGCATGGTACCTGTTCAACTGCATGGGATTCTACCCCGTCTGTCCCGGCAGCAACGAATACGAACTGGGCTCTCCCTGCGTGCCCGGAGTGAAAGTGCGTCTTTCCGACGGAGGCACCCTTACCG
>DGUE01000156.1:0-10519 GCA_002393895.1 Bacteroidales bacterium UBA4318 | reverse complement strand
ACCATCCGCTACGAAGACATTCGCGACGGTGCAGATTTATTGTTCGAAATGAAATAATCACATGCAAGATTCCTTATATTTGTGATTATACAACAGGACATGTGCAAAAATTTACTGACCTTCATCGTCGGGACGCTTCTGATTGCGGCTCCGGTGATGAATGCGCAGGAAGAGATCCAACGCATGTCCGATACCCCGCCCATGCTCTACAGGGGCATGGTGGCCAAATCCTATCCTTCCAACTTCAACGGCACTCCGTATTGGGACACCCTGGGCTTCCAGAAGGGTTCCGTGATGTATAACGGACGCCTCTATGAGAATGTGCTGGTGAACGTGGACGCCGAAGAGCAGAAACTCGTGGTGCGCCAGTCCATGGATTCCGCGCCCACCAATCCCGACGGCAGGCAGGTGGAGTGGTTTACATGGGGTCACTCTTTCTTTGTGAATCTGCAGTATCTGGGTATCCGGGCTCAAGGTGGTTTTTATCAACTTTTTTCCGACAGCACCCCTGCCGTATTCAAGCGCGTAGACAAAGCGCCCGGGGTTACCACCAGCAATCAGAATGGCACCCTCATCGGATACCGGGATCCTCACTACAACAGCAAATACACATCCTACCATGGAGCCACTATCACCTGGTGGAAGTTGGAAAACGGAAACCTGGTGCAGTTGAGGCAGAGGAAAGCAAAGAAACTCATTTTATCCTCCGTCCAGGACGGCAGTTTTACCGGCTCTCTTCCCGGCTGGCACGGAGTTGAAGGCACCGGGGCGGAGCTCACTCTCCCCACTACAGGGCGCAGGCGCCTTCCGGGCACGAAGGACCTGCCACAGGATTACTTCTCCGAAGGCTTCTCCGGCACCCTTTTTATCCCGAATTCACAAGATGCCAGATACAGGAACAAGCAGTATGTCATAGGCAGGCCGTCCGAAAGCGGGCTTCAGCAGAAGACCGCGGCAGTTTCCGGCACGGTTTCGGATGATGACGGCAAGCCCATGGCCGGGGTGCTGGTCGCGGATGAAAACAGCCGTGCATATACCAATTCCAAAAAAGACGGCAGTTTCCTCATTTCGATGCCCACGGGCGAAAGCGTAATGATCTTCAGCGATCCCGAGAAGGAAGAGCAGCGACTGAATGTGCGGATATTCAGCGACGGCTCCATCAACGTGGTCCTGCACGACAAATCCACCATGCTCGACGAAGCTATCGTTTCTGCCGAGAGTATGAGGCAGCATCGCAGTGCCGGGATGGGAATGGAGAGAATCAGCACCACCAGCCTGTCCAGGATACCCACTGCCTTCGGTGAGAAAGACCTTCTCAAGGCAGTGCTGTCCATCCCTGGCGTGCAGGACATAGGCGAGCTTTCTTCCGGATTCAATGTGCGTGGCGGAAGCACGGACCAGAATCTCATCCTGCTGAACGGCAACACCATTTTCTATCCAACGCATTTCTTCGGGGTGAATTCCGCCTTCAATCCCGACCTCGTTTCCGGTGCCGACCTCTACAAGGGCAGCGTGCCCATGAAGTACGGCGGCAGGATCAGTTCGGTTCTAGATGTGCAGGGGCGTTCCGGAAATGCCGAGAAGTTCAAAGGCTCCGTGGGCCTGGGTCTGCTGACAAGCAGGCTCCATCTGGAGGGCCCGCTGGGAAAGACAGTCCGGGACAAGAAGGGGAAGAAATTACCGGCTAAAACGACTTTCAACCTTGGAGCCAGGTCTTCATATTCCGACTGGCTCATCAGGTTCATCCCGGAAGAAAGTGAGTTCTCCGGAGGCAGCGCCTCTTTTTACGATATCGGCCTGGACCTTACTCACAAGAAAGACAAGGACAACGCCCTCTCGTTGTTCGCATACCTGTCCTCCGACCGTTTTTCTTTCAATAGAGACACATCTTTCCGCTACAGCAATGCAAATATCTCCATTCGCAGAAGTCACTCCGGAGAGAAAGCGGACATCGAGGCCTGCGCAGGGTTCGACCGCTATCACAGCACTGTGGAAGAAAGCCCCAACATAACGGAAGCATATTCCTTAAGCACCGCCATCAACCAGGGATTCCTGAGACTGCATTTAAGGCGGAAGGGGCTCAATGCACACAAACCGGACGGCGGGCTCGAGTTGCTGTACCTGTCCATTCAGCCGGGCGAACGCAAACCATACGGAGATGGGTCTGCCGTTATTGCACATACCATGGAGCTGGACAATGGCATCCAGGCATCCGCATATGCAGGCGATGAGTGGTCTCCATCGGCCAAACTGTCTGTAACAGGAGGCGTGAGAGGGGTAGCATTCTACTCCAAAGACTGTTTCTATGCCTTCCCCGAACTGAGGCTGTCCGGCAAATACTCCTTCTCCCCCACTCTCTCCCTGAAAGCGGCCGCAAGCACGATGTCCCAGTTCCTGCATCTAATTTCGAACACCACTACCATCTCCCCCGTCGACATTTGGAAACTGTCGGACAAGGACCTGGCTCCCACAAGCGGCTGGCAGGTTTCTACCGGGGCGTACTGGACGGTTTTCGGAGGCAAGCTGGACCTGACGGCGGAAGCCTACTACAAGCAGCTGAGAAACCACCTGGACTATGGGCCATCAGCACAGCTTATGATGAATGAAGATCTTGCCAGGGACCTGGTACGGGTGCGCGGAAAGGCTTACGGAGTGGAACTCATGGCTAAAAAGTCCGTGGGCAAGCTGAACGGATGGCTCTCCTACACATGGTCCAGGGCCCTTCTCCAGGACAGCCAGTATTCCGGAGACATGGCCATCAACCACGGGCAGTGGTACAATGCCCCCACCGACAAGCCACACGATGTGAAGATGATGCTCAATTATGCCTTCACGAGAAGGTACAGCGTCACCCTGAACATGAACTACAATACAGGCCGTCCCGTAACCCTGCCTGTTGGTTTCTTCCGCTATGCGGGTGGCTACAGAGTGGCTTACTCCATGAGGAATGCGTACCGTATCCCGGATTATTTCAGGATGGATGCGGCCGTCAACATAGAGCCCGGGCATTATCTCAAGGCTTTCGCTCACACGAATATAGCTATAGGATGCTATAACATTACCGGGAGGAAAAACGCGTACTCAATCTTCTGCGACACCAGCCATGGGGCTGCGATGAATGCCTACAAACTGAGTATTTTTGCGACCTGCGTCCCCTACATTAACATTACGGTCTTGTTCTGATGATAATTAAGAGATTCATACCCTTCATCCTTGCGGCACTCCTTCAGTCCTGCATCTACCCCTATACTCCGGACCTGCCGGAAGAAAGGAGCGGAAGGATAGTTATCGAGGGCGACATCACTGTCGGGGACAACTGCCGTTTTTCTGCAAGGAAGATGCTCCCTCTGTCGTTCCATGGTTACACCGATGAGACATTCATCGACGAAGCCGTATTTACAGTGGAACACGATTCCGGCATTTCTTATTCCGCAATCCAGACCGGCGGAGTTTCCAGCACAAGCATAGACCTCAGTTCCGCTCCGACGAATGGGCGCTACCGGCTTCTTGTCAAGGTCACAGATTCCACTTCGGTGAGCGAATACGCCACGCCATGGATGGAGCCGACCCCGGCACCTCTTATCGGAGAGTTGGAAGAAACGGTGTTCGACAGCGACCAGGACAGGGTTCTGGACTATCTCGCGTTGTCCATCAACCTGAGTTCGGACTATCCCGACGGATGCTATTGCTGGGATTACGATGAATTGTATTACTTCCATACAATCCTGCCACCTCCGGAGCAGGAGTACAGAAACGGTACAATAATCGACCACAGCGAGGACTTCTCGAACTGGTGGCAGTATTCATATTGCTGGAAACAAGCGAGTTCCAAGGTTACCGGCATTGCCATAGCAAGGTCACTGGAGGGCGGGAATCTGCGTTCACATAAGTTCCTGCAATTACCGCTGACCGCACAGCAACTGGATCAGAACAAGTATTATATAAGGTTCAAGGCAAAATCGATATCGGAAGACAAATACCGCTTCCTCGATGCCTTGAACAGGGGTTCCGACGGAGCCAGAAGCCTGCTGTCCCCCCTTCCGGGAGAGATATTCGGCAACATCCGGAACACGGCAGACACGAGCACTTTCGCCCTGGGATACATCTCTGCCAATCTGGTTGCAAAGAAAATCCTTAAGGTGAAGACACCTGGGTTCAAGCCAACCGTGTATCCATCGAATTTCTATTACGACCCGTACTTTGACCCCAGCGTTTCTTTCTTTGAAGCGAACAAACGGGCATATGGCTATGGTTACTACCCGTACAAGAATGAGGATGGCAAGCTTTGGTGGGTCAAGCAATCCTGCGTAGACTGCCGTGCCGACGGCGGAACACTTGAAAAACCTGATGGCTGGACAGATGATTAGAATAACAAGAAATACCGTTGTGGCGGCATTGGCCCTGCTCATGCCTTTCCTCCTGGGCGCTCAGCCCGCGGAGACCGTCCGTCTGGTCACGGACCGCGATGTGTTCATTGCCGGAGACATGATCCTGTGTTCTGCCGCCTGCTACTCTGGAAACAGCATCAGCGACCGCTCCGCCATCGCTTATGTAGAGCTTGTTTCGTCGGAGGGCATCGCCTCCACCGCTAAGATAGCCCTGGTTTCCGGACGGGGTGCAGGATATATGGATATCCCCGCCGAAACCCCCACAGGAAACTACAGATTGTTTGCATACACGGCCCTGTCGGAGGCAGCCTGGACTAAGAATATCACCATCTTCAATACCTTCTATGGCAACAGGTTACCGGGAGGAGTGATAGCTGTGCAGGAAGATATTCCCCTCAGGCCCGTTGGCGGCAGCATGGTTCCGGACGGCATATCCTGCTCCCGGATGGAGGAGGGCGGCAGCACCACCTTCACTCTTTCCAACACCCTTGGCAAAGAAGCCATACTCTCTGTTTCCGCCTATGTGGATGATGGCCTCACAGCATCCAAGGCGAAGGCCGAAAGCGTGACCCTGACGCCCCGCGAAGCCGAGAATGACGGGGAAACCATTTTCGCCAAGGTGTATGGCCCCGATGCCGGGAAGGTTACCGGGCGGCCATGGCTCACTGCAGTGATATCCTCTCCCGGGTCGGCCGCCGACACATATACCGGCAAAATACGCAGCGAGGGCGATATTGTTTTCAAGACAAACAACATCTATGGCAACAGGGACCTGGTATGCGAGATACTTGGCCTGGATGAAGAGCGGCTTAACTGCCATTTCAATCCCGTATCTCCCTTCATCCAGCCCCAGGGGCTCAGTTTCGCTCCCCTCCTGCTGTCTGCCTCCTACAGGGATGCCCTGCAGAGCAGGCATCAGGCCGTCTGCAAGGGTGCAGCGCGGTTGGATACCCTCTTCTCCTTCCTCCCCAAGCGGGATAACCTGCTTTTGTCCTCAGACGATTGCGAAAGCATACATCTGGACGATTATGAGAGATTCAATACCATCGAGGACATTATCCTGGAACTGGTGCCCAAAGTGGCAGTCCGGAAGGTCAAGGGGAAGAAAACGATAAAGATGATGATATCTAATCTCTCGGCGACCGAGCGGTCCGACAATGTGCTGGTACTTTTGGACGGGGTGCCTGTCAGCGACCATGAAAGGCTTCTGGAATATGATGCAATGGCCCTGAGCGACATACAGGTATACCCCTATTACTATGCTCTGGGGAAGACGGTGTTCACCGGAGTGGTGAATTTCGTGACTGCCCGGCACGACATGTCAGCTCTCAAGTTCGCCGACAATGTTCGGATAATGGATTTTCAGGGCTGTTCATATCCGGTGGCCCTCAGGCCGTCCGGAGATTCGGAGGCAGCGGCTTCAGGCAACACCCTGCTGTGGGAGCCCATCGTCAAGCTTTCACCCGGAGGAAGCATATCGTTCACCATTCCTTCCGGCAACGCTCACACGGCGTTTCGCGTGACTGAGTTATAGATTGACAGGCCTGGAAGCACTCAGATAATACATGTATACCTCTTTTGGCCTTTCAGTCATTTCTTTCTGAAACGTCTTTATTGACTTCCTGTCTTCGAGGTATTTTCCGCCCACAACCAGATCACCGTATGACGGGATGCCGGTGGCATAGGAGAGATAGGTGTCCAGCACAAAAAAATACCTGACAGTCTCGCTCCTGATCATTCCATATGCATCTTTTGCACCAGCCCTGCATTGCACCACACAGAGGCTGTCGCAATCATATATTACTTTCACATCCTTTATTTCGGGGGTATCGACAGTCTCCATCTGTTCCCGCATAGCCTCGTCCAGCGACGATGGCAATTGCCTGATAGCAAGTTCCGAAAGGGAAGAATTATGCCTGCAGGCGAAAACCAGCAGCATGCAGGCAGAAATCAGCAATACTTTTTTCATGCCGCAAATTTAATCAATTATAACGAAAAAAGAGCCGGCCCACATGAGCCGGCTCTTATTCTCAGGAGTAACTATTAGTATCCAGGATTCTGAGGGATCTCCTTGTCCTTGTTGGACTGGATGATCTGGATAGGAATAGGAAGCACATAGTTGTGAGGGGCAACATTCGGATAGTGACGGGTAATCTTCAGGTTGTCCTTGTATTCCTCACGACGTCCTGCAGTTGCATCATTCTCATATCCAATACCATACTTGCGGGTACGCTCGTAGAAGGTGTTGGATGTGGTGGCGTTCTGCGTAGGATAGCAGTCGCTGATGTAGGAAGTAGCGTTGGGGTTGCAGCTGAGGCGGCTGAGGGTGATCCAGCGATGCTCTTCACCGAAAAGCTCACGGGCACGCTCGTCGAGGATGTAGTCGATGTTGACCTTGCCGGCAGCAACGGGTGCTGCGCCTGCACGTGCACGGAGAACATTGATGTCGGCTGCTGCGCCGGTGGTGTTCTTCTGTGCGAGACGGGCCTCTGCACGGAGCAGATAGGTCTCGGCGATACGTACCATGTACCAGTCGGTATCATAGTAACCATTGCCTGCGTCGAAGATGTGCTTGTCGTCGGAGAACTTCCAGAAACGAGGAGTGATGTTGATGGTATCACCTGCGGTCAGCTCATATGCCGGATCACCGGGGTGAGCGGCAATACGTGCTGCGATGTTTGCCTTGACCTCGCTCCACTTCTTTCCGGAAGGAAGATAGTAGTCGCGCTGGATCATGGTTTCGCTTCCGCGGAAGTCGTTAGGATCATCCCAGTAAGTGCCGTTGATGTCTCCGAAGGGGCGCACGATGAACTCAGAGGGCAGCAGGCCGAGGCCGGTGGCTGCACCGTTACCCTGAGCGCGGAGTGCGAGGGAGTCCATCTTGGTGGAAAGGTTGTAAGCAAGCTTGCGTCCTGCTGCCTCGGGGATGTCCGCTGCAGGAGTACCAGCACCTGCAGGTTCCACACCGGGAGCGAAGCAGGTTGCATCGGCAGTGAAGATGTAGAACTTAACACCGTCCTTATCGACGCGGGTGCCGTTCTTGCCACCCATAGGGAGCCAGGGAGCCCAGGTGGATTCAAGCACAGGCTTGTGCATACGCCACCAGGAGTCACCGGAACCACCGAGAGGCCAGTTGTCCTGACCGACGGTGTAGTCGATCTGGGCAACCCAGATGGCTTCCTTGTTACCGGGATCGTTGGGGTTGGAATCGCTTGCGAAGCTGCCGTCGGTCTTGGCGGAAGAACGGAAGAGATCCCAGTATGCGCCCTGAGGAGCTGCGAGGGAGTTGCCGTAACGGTCCTTGGCCTGGTCGGCGCGGTTACCGAAACGGGTGGTCATGAGCTGATAGTCGCCGTCGGTCTTGTCGATGACGCGGGTTGCGGCGGCCTCAGCCTCTGCGAACTGTCCGAGAGCAAGGTAGGTCTCTGCAAGATAGTGAGCAGCGGCGGCCTTGGTGACGGTACCCATCAGACGAGGCTTGGTGGGGAGGTTTTCCTCAGCCCACTTGAAGTCTTCGGCAATCTTTACCCATCCTTCTTCACGGGGGATCATCTCATAGTCATAGCGGGCTTCTGTAGTCATGTGCTCGGAATACACGAGGCATCCGAACATGCCGGCGAGGACGCGGTATGCCCAAGCGCGGAGGAACACTGCTTCTGCGCGGAGTTCCTGCTTCATGGTAGGAGTCTTGTACTCGATCTCGGGATGCTCGTCGATCATGTCCACGACCGTGTTGGCACGGATGGCCAGCTTGTACATGTAGTCACCGTAGTGGCGTGCGTAACCACTGTCGGGGGTAAGGGTAGGCCAGTTGGAGAAGTGAGTGTTGTTGCCGGTAGGGGCGAAGGTGTCCAGGCCCATACCATTGAGCATCCAGTTGTGATCCGAACCGCCGCGCTGGTTACCGAACACCATGTACTGGATGTTGGAATAAGCAGCTGCAAGTGCGATCTCTACAGCCTCCTGGTTCTTGAAGAAGGCGTTGGTATCGTCGTTGTAGGTGTGCTCTTCAAGGAACTGCTTGTCATTGCAGGAAACAATGGCAGCGAGTGCAAAAAGAATGTATATAACTTTTTTCATAACTATCTCTTATTTAAATTATTTCCTCTTGGGATCGGAGAAAGTCAGATTGACGCCGAAGGTAACGGTCTTGTAGGTACCGTTGCTGCCGTAACGGCTGGAAGAAGCACCTGCTGCGATGGTGCCGCCGGTCTCAGGATCGATACCGGACCAGTTCGAAATGGTGAAGAGGTCGGTTGCCGCAACGTAGCAGCGCAGCTTGCTGATGCCGACACGCTGGAGTTTCTTGGTAGGAACATTGTACGAGAACACGAGGTCCTTGAGTTTCAGGTAATCCTTGCGGTTCCAGAACTGATAGTCGTATGAGTTGGTGTAGCCGTAGCGAGGGAACACCTTGGAAGGATTCTCCTCGGTCCAGGGCTTCACGCGTGCGAGCTGAGCGCCGCCGCCCATGCTGGTTCCGTGAGCATAAGGGTCAAGCCAGATGAAGTGGTCCTTGTTACCGGCACCCCAGCGGAAGTTGAAGTACAGGCTGAAGTTCTTGTAGCTCAGGGTGTTGGCGAAGTTCAGGGTAAAGAGCGGGTCGGAGCAGCCGAGATAGTGACGGTCGTTGGTGTCGATCGTGCCATCACCGTTCCAGTCCTCGATCTTGAGGTCACCGGGCTTTGCGCTGGGCTGATACTGGACGCCTTCCGCGTTGACATAGTTGTCAATTTCGGCCTGGGTCTGGAAGATGCTCACGCTGTAGTCGTATGCCGCACCGATAGGACGGCCGACGAGCAGGGTGTAGTTGCCTTCACGGCCATAGGAAACAGCGTTTGCGATATCGTCATGCTCCTCGCCGTTGTAGTCGGGGCCGAAGAGGCTGACGATCTTGTTGCTGTTGCTGTCGAATACGAAGCTGCTTTCCCAACGGAAGCTGTCGTTGCCGTTGCCGTTCACGTTGACGGTGTTGAGAACGATTTCAACACCCTTGTTGGTGACGAGACCGGCGTTGTCGGTAACGGAAGTGTGACCGGAGAGATAAGGAGCGGAACGGTCGACGAGCATGTTCTTGGTTCTGCCGGTGTAGAGGTCGATGCTACCGTTGATCCTGTTCTCCATCACGGAGAAGTCGATACCGAGGTTCATCTTCTCTACGGTTGCCCAGGTAAGGTTACGGTTAGGCAGTGAGCCGAGAGTCATACCGAGGGTGCTCTTGTCGCCGAGCCAGGTCATGGTGTTCCAACCATTGTTGTTGGTGTACTTCTCCATGAGGGCCTGGGTATCACCGGCGTTGACGTTACGGGAGCCGTTCTGACCCCATGAGAGACGGAGCTTCAGGAAGTCGAATACGCCGAGATCCTTGATGAAGTCTTCATTGCTGAGGACCCATGCTGCGGATGCACCGAAGAAGTTGCCCCACTTGTGGCCCTCTGCGAATGCGGAGTAACCGTCACGGCGGAAGTTGCCGGTGAGGTAGTACTTGTTGTCGTAGTTGTAGTTGAAGCGTGCGAGATAACCGACTGCCTGAGTGCGGGTGCGGTTACGATAAGGGCTGGTTACGCTGTTCGCGGCTTCGATGTCGTACACACCGAGGCTGGTAGGAATAGGATAACCGGTGAAGTCCATACCGAGGGAGTTGCTGTCGCCAGCTTCACGGGTGTAACCGTACATGAGATCGAAGTGGTTGGCCTCGAAGTCCTTGGTGTAAGTGAAGATATGGTCGATGTTCCATGCCATGTAGTTAGAGGAGGAGACCGAACCGGTGACCTGGCTCATGAACTGGCCGGGATTCTGCATATCAGTGATTTTTTCAGTATCGACCGACATCTTGGCATCATTGTAAACATCGGTGTAACCGGCATTGCGCTGGCCCTGGAATGTCACTTTATAGCTGAGGCCCTTGATGAAGGGGAAGTCGATCTGGGCATATGCGACACCGTTCAGGTTGATGCTCTTGGAGCTGCGGTCGGTGTAGGCGTAGGAGTCGTTTTTACCACTACCGATGAACGGGCTGGCGGTGTTGCTGTCCGGCACGCTGTTGTACCAGTTCTCGAATCCTTCCTGACGTGCATATACATAGGAGAGAGGGGTGTACCACATTGCGTAGCGGATGTTGGCGCTCTGTC
>DGUE01000102.1 GCA_002393895.1 Bacteroidales bacterium UBA4318 | reverse complement strand
GGATCCAGAACCGTGCCAACACCCTCGCAATCTGGTGCATGTTCGCACAGGTGTTCCCTCTCTTCCAGGAGACCTTCAAGAATGGTCAGCAGTGGTTCAGCTGGGCTACCCTGCCTGTGCTTTATCCCGAGGGAGTGAATACCATCAGCAAGCTCTATGAGGTTGCCGGCGGCGAAGCTGCAGTAGTCGGAACCACCGTGGATCCTTCCGTGGTGGCAGCCAATCCCACTATGATGACCGTCATCAGCGCACTCGCTCTCGTGACCAACGTCATCGCCATCTGCTACATCATCGCAGTGTCCAAGAAGCGCCACATCAATCCTTACAAGGAAGACGTGTTCGTGAATCAGAAGTACTACAAGGACGCTATGGCCCGCGCCGACGTCGCCTAGTACCCCTGCTGATTATCAGCTATTTACTATAAACCGTCTGGTGCATTTTCACCAGACGGTTTTGTGTAAGTTCTTGATACTCAGTAGAGCTCCCCGAGCACGGCGAGGGAGCGGATGTTGAGGGGAATCTCCAGATGGGCGGAGAGATAGCGGAGGAGCGAGCCGGCGATGGCGCTGCGCCGGGAACCGTCCAGGGGATAGACGAGAAACTCCGGGAGCCCCAGGGACAGCAGGTCGGATATTTCGCGAAGATTCTCCTCCGCGAACGGAGCCAGCCCTTCGAATGACGGCGAAAAGCCCAGCGCTCCGGCAAGTTCCATCAGCCAGCGCAGATGATAGTTGGCAAAATTCCCCTCCAGGGCATCCAGGGTGAGGATGCTGCGCTCGCACCAGTCATACAGGCCTTCCTCGGCAGCTCCGTCCTGAACAGCCCTCCAAAGCACCTCGCTCATGAACAGGGTGATGGCGTTTTTGTCGAAACTGGAACGAATCCCGTTAAGAGGATGTACGGCCGAAACCGCCCGAAGCCGCCACAGGTCCGATTTGCGGTTTTCGATAACCTCGGCATCCAGAATGCTGAACGGAAGATACAGTGCCCGAGAACCGCCCTTGCGCACTGTGACAATGAAACTGCGACGTCCCATCTCCCGGCACAGCGTGTGAAGCACCAGCGAACTGTCTCCCAGTTTGGTGGAATTAAGCACAATCAAACGTACTGCGGCATTCATTTCATCACAAATATAGGATTTTGCCGGGATTTTTCTTACTTTTGGAAGATTAGAAGTTTTAATATATGAAGAAGGTACTCTTTGCGGCCATTGCCGCTCTAGTCTGCACTCTTGCAATCGCAAATGAAACTCCCCGCTGGCTGCGCCAGAATGCCATCTCTCCGGATGGCAATACCGTGGCATTCGTCTATCAGGGGGACATCTGGCTCGTCAGTGCCGCCGGTGGCGAGGCCGTACAGCTGACCACCAACCCGGCTCACGACACCGAGCCCCGCTGGACCCCGGACGGGAAATACATCATCTTCGCATCCTTCCGCGAAGGCCAGAAGGACCTTTGGGCCGTGGGCACCGAAGGCGGACGCCCCAAGCGCCTGACCGACTACGGCGGAGCCCAGACCCCTTATGCGGTGAGCAAGGACGGAAAGATTATCTTCAGCGCTTATTATCAGGAACTTGCCAGTTCCAGCGCTTTTCCCGGTGCCAACAATCTGTATAGCATCGACTTCGCCGAAGCTTTTGCCGCAGAGCCCGGCAAACTGCCTGTGCCTCAGCGCATCGCCACGGTCAAGGCCGGAGCAGCCGATATCTCGGCGGACGGAACGATCATATACGAAGACTATGTTACTCCGGAAGATCCTTACCGCAAGCACCATACTTCTTCTGCCGCACACAATATCTGGAAGATCCAGAACGGCACCTACACCAAGCTCACCACCTTCATAGGCGAGGACAAGTGCCCGGTGTTCGCTCCCGACGGCGTCCACTACTACTACCTCAGCGAGCAGAGCGAGACTCCCGTGCAGCCCAACGGCTGGGCCGGTGATGCAAATGTCTGGAAATCAGACATCAATGGCGCCGCTCCCGTGCGCATCACCTCCTTCACCAAGAATCCCGTACGCTACCTCAGTATCAGCGCCGGAGGCGTTCTCTGCTACTCATGGAACGGGGATCTCTATACCCAAAAGGAAGGGCAGCAGCCCGTCAAGCTCGCCGTCACCGTCAAGAAAGACAGGAACGAGCGTGAGCACACCTACCGCATAACCAGCAATGGCATCCGCGGATTCGCAGCATCCCCCAATGGCAAGGAAATCGCTGTGGTTTCCAGGGGAGATGTCTTCGTGACCCCGCTGGAGCTGGGAGATACCCGCCGCATAACCGATACCCCCGAGCAGGAGCGCTGGGTAGCCTTCGGTAAGGATGGCCGCAGCATCTTCTACGACTCCGAGCGTAACGGTGAATGGGCCATCTACAAACGCGAACTCACCGACAAGAAAGACCAGACCTTCACCTTCACCACCCGCACCAAGGAAGAGCGCATTACTCCCGAAGGTCAGGTCTGCTTCCAGCCCAGCGTGTCGCCCGATGGCAAGTGGCTGGCATATCTGCGCAACCGCACCGGGCTGGTAATCTGCAGCACCAACGGCGGCAAGGAGAAGGTCCTCATCCCCGAAGGTGTCAACTATTCCTATTCCGACGGCGACCTCAGCTTTGAGTGGAGCCCGGACAGCCGTTACATCCTTTCCAGCTATCAGGGCGAGCAGCGTATGTATAACGAGGATATCTGCCTGATAGATGTGGAATCCGGAGAGATCACCGACCTCACCCTCAGCGGCTATTCCGACGGCAACTTCAAGTGGGCGATGGGCGGCAAGGCCATGACCTGGGAGAGCGACAAGGCCGGCTACCGCAGCCACGGAAGCTGGGGCGCGGAGGGCGATATCTACATCATGTTCTTCGACGATGAGGCCTACCTTAAATTTGTGCAGGGTGAGGATATGGAGAAGATAGAGAAGCTTCTGAAGAGCGACAAGCAGGCCGCCAAGGACAAGAAGAAGGAAGAGAAGAAGGACAGCACCGATTCCAAGAAACCTGAAAAGGTTAAGCTTGAGCTCAGCCGCAGGCAGGACCGTATTGTCAAGCTCACCCGCAATTCTGGCCATATCGGCGATTACCTGCTCACCCCCGACGGCAAGAAACTCTATTATACCGTGCAGTTGGAGAAGAATCACGACCTGGTTTGCGTGGACCGCACCGACGGCAGCATCAAGGTCGTGAAGAAGAGTTTCACCGGCCACCTGGTTCCCTCTGCCGATGGCAAGAGCGTATTTGTGGTGGGTGGCAACAGCGTGGTGAAGGCAGATCCCAAGACCTTCAGCACCAAGAACGTAAGCTTCAGCGGCGAGTACGAATACGATGCCGCCAAGGAGCGCGCCTACATCTTCGACCACTGCTGGAGGCAAGTGAAGCAGAAGTGGTATGTGGCCGACATGCATGGAGTGGACTGGGATGCAGTTTGCGACAACTACCGCCAGTTCCTGCCCTATGTCACCGACAACTGGGCTTTCCGTGAGATCCTTTCCGAAATGCTCGGCGAGCTGAACGGTTCGCACACTGGCGGACGCTATGGCGGATCGGCAGGCGGAGTTGGCCACCTCGGAGTGATCTTCGATGAAGAATACGATGGCAAGGGACTGAAAATCAAGGAATTCCTGCCATACAGCGGGCTCCGGAGGCTGGTTCCCGAAATGAAGGAGGGAGACCTGGTGCTGGCAGTCGACGGCAAACCTGTGGAGGCCGGAACACCTTGGTATCAGGCGCTCGCACGCAAGAACGGCAAGAGAATACTCTTGACTGTGAAAGCTGCTGGCAAGGAAAAGGAAATAATCATCACTCCTGGCGGCAACGACACCGAGGGCTATTACCATCGCTGGGTCCGCAATAACGAAAAGCGCGTCGAAGAGCTTTCAGGAGGCCGCGTTGGCTATGTGCACGTGCGTGGCATGAACTCGGCCAGTTTCCGCGATGTCTATTCCAAGGCTCTTGGCAAGTACCGCACCTGCGATGCACTGATAGTCGACACCCGCAATAACGGAGGCGGCTGGCTGCATAACGACCTGGCCACCTTCCTTGACGGAAAGATGTATACCAAGCGGGAAGCCCGCGGAGTCTACATGGCACCCGAGCCTTACGACAAATGGGTCAAGCCTTCCTGCGTGGTCGTCTGCGAAGCAAACTATTCGGACGCATGCGGATTCCCTTACTGCTACAGAGCCCTCGGCACCGGTAAGATCATCGGAGCTCCCGTTCCAGGCACGGCCACTTCCGTGTGGTGGGAGAACCAGGTGGATCCTTCTCTGGTATTCGGTATCCCTCAGATAGGCTCCTGGAGCGTATCCAACGGCCGTTATCTGGAGAACCTTCAGCTTGATCCGGACATCATAGTCTATAACGATCCCGAGAGCGTCGCACGCGGCGAAGACAAGCAGCTTGAAGCTGCCGTGGCCGAAATGCTGAAGGAAATCTCCAAATGACGAGGGGACGCGGACTCCTTGCCCTCAGCCCGCTTATTGTGTTCCTGGGGGTGTATCTTGTGTCGTCTTTCGTCGCGAAGGACTTCTATAAGGTGCCGGTTGTGGCCGCATTCCTTCTGGCCTCTGCCTACGCACTCTTCATAACGAAGGGGGGCATCGATGAGCGCGTGGCCCATTTCTCGCGCGGAGCAGGCAATAGCAACGTCCTGCTGATGATATGGATATTTGTGCTGGCCGGGGTGTTCGCCGCCACGGCCAAGGCAATAGGCAGCATAGATGCCACCGTTGCCTTTACCCTGCGCATCCTACCGGGGAAGTTCATTCTGGTCGGCTTGTTCGTGGCTGCATGCTTCATCTCCATGGCCATAGGCACCAGCGTAGGAACTATCGTGGCCCTGGTGCCCATAGCTTCCGGGCTTGCTTCGGGCACCGGAGCTCCTATCGCGATGGTTGTCGCGGCAATCGTGGGAGGTGCCTTTTTCGGAGACAATCTCTCCTTTATTTCAGATACCACCATTGCGGCCACCCGGAGCCAAGGGTGCTCCATGGCCGACAAGTTCCGGGCAAATATCTGGATTGCCGCACCTGCAGCAGTAGTGGTGGCAGTGCTTTATGTCTTTATGGGACAGGGCTTTGAGGCTTCCGCCCCTTCCGGCGGAGGGAACTTCCTGCTGCTTCTGCCCTACCTGACCATAATCCTGCTCGCTCTGACAGGCATGAACGTGCTGGGTGTGCTCAGCATAGGCATACTCCTGAACGCCGTAATCGGGTTGTCGCTCGGGAAATTCGGCTGGACAGGCTTCCTGCAGTCCGCCGGAACGGGTGTTGCATCTATGGGAGACCTCATTATTGTCACCATGCTTGCTGGAGGAATGCTGGAAATAATCCGCGTGAACGGTGGGATAGATTATATCATAAACCTGCTCACCAGGCGTATCGACGGCCGCCGAGGAGCAGAATTCAGCATCGCCGCCCTGGTAGCCCTTGCGAATATCTGCACGGCAAACAACACCATCGCCATCATCACCACCGGCAGCATCGCCCGCGACATCGCATCGCACTTCGGGGTAGATTCCCGCAAATCTGCCAGCATCCTGGACACCTTCTCCTGCATAGTGCAGGGCATCCTGCCTTACGGGGCCCAGCTGCTGATGGCCTCCGGCCTGGCAGGCATAAGCGTGGCATCCATCATCGGATATCTGTACTACCCCCTGGCCCTGCTCTTCTTCGCTGTCGCCGCCATCATTTTCCGCTTCCCCCGGCAAGCCTGACACTCCCTCCACCTGAGTATCAAGCACAGGGCTAGCGGATCCCGTACTTCCGGAGGATTCTGACCAGGGGCTTGCGTATGCTCTGGGCCCAGAGGTAGTAGCCTATGTCGCTGGGGTGTGTGCCGTCGAGGGATGTCTCGTGGTCCGGGGTGGAGGCATCGGAGGTCTTGATGTAATACACATCCTTGTAGCGCTTAACGGCCACGGCCATCACGCTGTCGGCGGTAGCTATCTTGGCCTTTTCGATCGCGTCGCGGCGGATGTTGAAGTTGCGGTTCTCGCGGTAGATGGTGCGTATGAAGATCAGCGGCACGCCGGGATGAGTCGCCTGTATGCCCTCAATAAAACCGAAGGTCCTTTCGCGTATCTCTTTGGGGCTGGGATTCGAAAAGGTATCGAAGAAGAAGGCATCGGCGTGAGCATCTTTCAGCGCGTTCAGGTACTCAGGCTGCATCTTGCAGTCGCCGGCAACCCCGAGGCTGTTGAACTGGAATCCGGTCATCCTGCTGAGAAATCCCGGAATGGTATTCGCGCATCTGGCCGAGCCGTGCCCGTGGGTGAAGCTGGATCCGTACAGGACGATATCGTATTTGAACGGCTTGTCACCGGGCTCCAGTGTGCATCCTTCCGGAACCCCTACCTGCGCAGACTTGATTACGCTGAAATTCGAGAAATAGACTATGCATTCTTTAGTGCCGGGAGCCATGCCCTCTGCGAGGGTGCAGGTTTTGTAGCCATCGTTCCCCTTGGGGATGTAGGCCGAACCCGCCCAAAGCCACTTCCCATCCTTTTTGATGTAGAGGTCGTAACCGCGTTCCCCTCGGGTGGAGCCGCCCTCATTCTCGGTAAGCGTGCGCATGGAGATGGTGGAGGCATCCGTACGGAAACTGCATATGATGCCGGAACTAGAATTCAGCAGATCGATGCTTTTCTGCTCCCATCCGCCATACTTGCTGAAATCCATGCGTTTGTAGGGCTCGGGAGTATCGGGGAAGACCTTCCCCACCATGGTGAGGGAGGTGGCTTCTATATATTTATAATCCTGCGCGAATGCGGTAAGCGCTGCGCCCAGGGCGAGAATCAGCAGCAAGAAGCGTTTCATACAGAAGCTAGCATTAGAACGGTGACACCGGCGAGCATCAGCAGTAGCACGCCGGCTTTATGGGCGACGCGCTTTTCTTTAAACAGAGCTGCGCCTATCGCAAATGTGATGATGACGGAACTGCGGCGGATGAGCGAGATGACCGATAGCAGCGATCCGTCTGCCTTGAGAGAGAAGAAGTAGAGCATGTCCGCTCCGGTGATGAGGATGGCGATCAGCACCAGGGTCCAGTCCCATCGGAAGGGCTCGGAAATCCCCCGGGAGCGACGGAAAAGGATGACTCCTGCAAGTATCAGGGTGATGTAGATATTGGTCCAGCTCTGCACGAATAGAGGCTGCATTTCGGCCATTATGTGCTTGTCCCAGAGCGCGCTGGCAACCCCGGTGAACACCGACACCAGCAGCGCCCAGAAGCCTTTGTTCCCCTTGAAGGAGATGCCTTCGCGCTCGCTGTTCACACTCAGCAGCCAGAGGGCGAGAAGCACCGCGGCCACCCCGCACCATTGAAGCAGATTCAGCCTCTCCCCGAACAGAAGTATCGAGAAGATGACTACGAACATAGGCCGGGAGGTCTTGAAAGTGCTCACCGTAGTGATCGGCAGCAGCTGGAGCGCTATCATACCGCTTACCCAGGAAGCGGTGACAAGCACGGCTTTGAACACAAGCCGCAGATGGTCCGCTCCGGCTCCAAGGGTGAGGAACGGACTCACAAACAATGCACTCAGCGCAGTTGCAACCAGCAGGATGCCGTACACACCATTGCGCTTGAGTGCAACTTTTTTGGCAACATCATATATGCCCAGCAGGACCGCCGAGGCGAGAGCCATCCATATCCACATGACTTAAAGCTTGAATTCTTTGCTCCAGTGGCGCCCGTCCGGTGCGGTGACGCTGATTTCTATGACAGAGGCGCCCTCTGTGGGCTTCACGGCAAAATAATGGATATTCTTCCGGGGCCGCTTGTACTTGGGGATAGGCTTGTCGCCGAACTTCCCCTCTATCTGGCGGATGAATACCGGATCCACATCCTTGACCCTTTCAGGAGTGCCCATGGCAACCCCGTCCTGGGTCCATTCCACCTTCCAGCTCTCATCGTAGTCCCAGACGTTAGCCAGATAGCAGTCCGGGTTGAATCGGGATTCTCCTCTGGCAATGAAATCCACCTGGAAATCATCTGGATAATCTATGTTGTGCCAGTACCAGGAGAGGTTTTCTCCCTCGCGGTCGAAGATCAGGTAGCCGCGCGGCGTGCCGTCGTTGCACCAGGTGGTCTCCCACCATGTTCCGCAGATGGATGCGGGGTTGTGGTCCCGGATGTCCGGGGTGTAGCGGTGATTGTTGGAGATGTGAGTATGGCCGGAGAGGAAGTCCACCTTGTAGCCGTCCAGCATGGCAATCATCTCCTTGCCGTTTACGATGTAAATGTCGCTCCACCAGCGGTAGGTAGGGCTGTGCTGGGCGATGAAGATGTGGGTTCCCTTGGGAATGTACTTCAAAAGCCCGCGCATGAAGTCCATGGTCCATTCGGGGTATCCTTCAGTGTATTTACCGGATACCTTGGGGTCGCTGGACTCCCCGCGAAAACGGATGTTGTTTACGCCCACTACCAGGTCGCCACCAAGCCAGAAGGCCCAGTTTGCGGGCCCGAAGTGATCTTCGTATGTGGCTTCGGCAGCTTTGCCGGCAAGATTCTGGATAAAGTCGTGATTGCCTATTACAGAATAGAAAGGTATTCCGGTTTTGGCAATCGCTTCTTTGTAGGGTTCGAAGATTTCCAGTTCGTTCCAAGCCTGGTCGCCGAGCGAGATGCCCACGGTGTTATGCTTGGCCGAATGGGCCTGCGCCTGAGCTATCAGGTCGTGGAGGGGCTCCTTGCAGAACTTTCTCAGATGGCGTTCATGCTTCATCTGCGGATCCGACACTGCAAAGAGGGTAAAGTCCGTGCCCTCAGCTGTGCGGTTCAGCTCGAAGTGATACTTCTTTGCCTTGGTCAGGGGCTGATAGAACTGCGGAGCTCCGGTGCTGAAATCCGGCTGATAGCCCGATGGGCTCACTATGTACACGAAACGGGCATCATCGGCCACATCCAGCTTGAACTTGCCGTTGGAGCCGGTGGTTGTGAAGTTTGCGCCATCGGTGACGATAACCCCCGCAAGGGCCTCGTTGCCGCAGGCCACCTTTCCACTCACTCTGCGAGCCTCCGCGCAGATGCAGAGGCTCGCTGTGAGTAAAATAATTATGAGTTTCCTCATCAGTTAGCAGTAAAGGTGATAGAGGCAAGTTTGCCAATGCGGTTGGTTCCGCCGTGGCTTACACCGTTGAGGTTCTTGGAGCAATCGTTGACGATGGTGTCGTTGACACGTGCGCGGACGTAGAGCTTGCCGTCTGCAAGTTCTGCAGGAAGGTCGAATGTCTCGTCAATGTCATTGCATTCGTTAGCTGCCGAGTAGTTCTCGGAAAGGAGGAATGTGCAGGTGACATCGTAAGCTTCCTGATCTTTGATCTTAACACTCTTCGTCTTGGTGTTGAAGCTTGTCCAGTTTTCACCGTCGGTGGAGTACTCGAGCACGAACACCTTCGGGCCTGCAGCGGAAGAACTCATCGAGAACTTGACGTTGCATTTGCCTGCAGAGTGTTTAGGTGCAGGAACTTCGAACATCCAGTAGTCGTCCTTGTAAACGCTATAGGAGAGGAAGCGGAAACAGGTGGCCCCCCATGTCGCATCTGATGCGTAAGTGCTGATTTTCGAAGCATCAGCGTCCGCAAGCCTGATGACGCTTAGTTTACTCTGCTTGTCGTCGGAAAGCAACCATGATCCGGTCTTATTGTTCATGGAGTAATCAACCCCGCTTTCATAAGACGCCTCAGGATCGAAGGACCATGTCGCACCAAACGAAGTAGCTCCGCCCGGAACAACTCCGCCACCGCCGCCACCGGCACCGGGAGCAACCTTGATATTGTCGAGATACCAGCGGTTCTGTCCACGGGCAGGATTTTCGATGTACGGGTCGTAATTGGTGGGACGGATCTTGATGCGGGTATCCTTATCGATTCCTGTCAGGCTCACGGAAGCGTGCTGCCATTCGATCGCACTCTGGCCGCTTTCCTGGCTTTGTGTAGACTGGATAGGAACACTGAGAGCATCGTTGCTTTCGGCGCACTTGCCGTTACCCACAATCTCGACCGTCAGGGTCATGATATCGGCGTTGAATGAACCGGTAATCTGCCAGCACCAGTCGAACTCGAGGGTAACATCTGCAGTTCCTTCGATTGCGGACATCGCAGGAAGAATGATACCGGAGTTGCAATCTGACTTACCGAACTTCAGATAGTTCTTCTGGAGATAAAGGACCTTGTAAGGAGGAGTATGAGTGGCATCGACAATCTGCCAGTCATGAGGGTCTTTGCCCTTCAGATTAGCGCCTTCGAAGTATCCATAACCACGAGACATGAAGTCGGCCTGGAACTGGCCACACCATTCGGCTGTGCCGAATACGTTGGGTGCCGTGGTCGAAGGATTATTCGTCGCGGCTGCATCACCGGCTCCGGTCGCTTCGGTATAAGGAGCAAGCCACTCGAAGTCATCCTCGAAGTAAATAAGCTGATCCACGCCCTTATCCTTGAGGTCGGTGGTGAGGATGCCGAACTGTTTGGCGCCGATAAGGCCACAGGTGTATCCGCTGAGCTCGACCTTGTGTCCGTTGAATGCGGAAAGCTTGAGGTCTGCGGGGCAGTCGACCTGCTTGATGGAGTAATCCACCTCATCTACGGTCAGTGCGAGGTTGCCTCCGGAAACCACACCAGAGACAGTGACATAATCCATCGTTTCTGCAGTGTAGGTGGCGATAACATCGTTGAGTTTGATGGGCGTAGGATAAGTGTAGGTGCCGGAAGACTTGACGGTGACTTCATCGGCGGGAGAGCCCTTGACAGCCTTGACTGAAACCACGTCTCCGACTTTCACACTCTCGGTGGACTGGATGTAGAAATTGGTGGTTCCGCTGTTTAGAACGAAACCAGCGGAAGTGACAGCCACTACCGTGGCCTCATCGAGGATGAATGCCTTTCCCTCGGCGAGTTCAGCGACCTTGTCGAGGGTCAGGTGCTCGGCTTTGCGGTAGGCATCGCCTTCCTGGCTCACGAAGATGAGCAGGCGGCTGGCGAGGGTGTTGCCGGAGATGATGAGCGTATCCTTGCGTGGCTCCAGCATTCCTTGGGAATCGGTATTGTTCGCTGCCGTGACCGTCACGGTCGTCACACCGTTGCCGGTGCTGGGATCGACGGTGATCCATTCAGGGGCTGTGGTATGCCAGTCGCCGTCTGAATAGACGGTTACCGTCTGCGCCGCAGGATTGCTGGCGGCGAAGTTCATCAGTGTTACATCACCCAGCACGGCCTTGGCAACGCTGGAAGTGGGCTCCTGCTCACAGGAGACCATGGCGCTTCCAAGCACGGCCGCAATGGCGGCGAGTCTTATTATGCTATATAATCTTTTCATAATCTGCTACCAGTTAGGATTCTGTTTGAGATTTTCGTTGAGCTGGAGATCCTTCTCGTTGAGAGGATAGAAGTAGTGCTTGCTCTCATCGAAGGAGTGGGGCACGGTGCGGAGTATGTCTCGCACGCCTGCAGTGGCATCGTTACCCGTGTTGGGATCCACCAGATAGAACATCTCGTCGGTTGCGGTTTCGTTCGCCACGGCGGGATCATGTATCTGGTAACGGACGCCGGTCGCGGCGGATGTGCCTACATAGAAGGTGTACTTGCTGTCGTCGCCGAAATCATAGGCGCCGGGTCCGGGGATATACATGCCCCAGTAAGGCTGATTAAGGCAATATCCGGCCTTCCAGCGGATCAGGTCGAAGTAGCGGCCGTAACCTTCCTGGAAGAGCTCGATGGCACGCTCGCGGCGGATTTCGAGTATGACACCCTTGTTGGAACCGGTGACGTTGGTATATCCGAACTGTGCGGATCCCAGATAGCTGTTGTCCGGGTTTGCATTGGCTGCATCCTTGTTCAGGTCGGGCATGCCGACGCGCTTGCGGATGAGGTTGACGGAGATATCCAGGTCGTCCTGGGTGAGGGTTCCGAGTTCGGCCTTCGCCTCTGCGTAGTTGAGCAAAGCTTCTGCATAGCGGAATACCGGCATGTCGTTGAAGCAGTTGTCCGTGGAATACGGCTTGGTGTCGTATGCAGGGATGTACTTTATAGTCTGATAGCCGGACTGACAGTAGGCGAATTCGGGGCCGTCCTTGCTGGTGCCGGGCTTCTTCCAGCTGTAGCCGGGAGTGCGTATGGTCTGTGCAAGACGGGGATCGCGGCCTGCCACCTCATCGGCGAATGCCATTACGTTCCAGCCGGGCTTGTCGGTGAAACGGGTTCCGTCGGCCATAAGGTACATATCTACCATTTTCTTGGTCATGCCGTAGCGGGCAGAGGTCTGGTTGGTGATGTCACGCCCAAGGTCATGCTTGATCTTCAGGTCGCGGTCGAAGTTGATCGCAAGGATTATCTCATCAGTGTTGGCATTGTCCGAGTTGAACAGTGTGAGATAGTCGCTGTTGGGCTTTCCGGTGGAGAAGAGTTTGTATGCCTTGGAATCTATCAACTGCTTTGCGGCATCGGCTGCCAGGCCGAGATAATAGTCTGCATCATGGGTGCTCCCGTCGGCTGCAGTATAGGAATTATCGAACGGCGCAGGGGAACTGTGGTACTTGCGGAAGGTTCCTTCGAAGAGGCAGAACTGCGCCTTCAGGAACATGGCGGTGTACTTATTCACCCTGTATGCAGTCTGAGGGGCCTTGGCCTTGCCCGGCAGGTCTTCGATTGCGCAGTCGATATCCTCAATGATGTGCTTCAGCACCTCCTCGCGGGTGTCGCGGGGAGCATAGAGGTCTTCGTCGTCGGAGCCTATCTCATGGTCGATCCACGGAACGTCGCCGAACTTGCGTATCATGTCGGCATAGTAGTATGCGCGCCAGAACCTTGTAAGAGCGGTGTATTCCTTTACTGCCGCCGCATCGTCGCAATGGTCGATATTGGCAAGCAGGGTATTCATCTTGCGGAGATTGGTGAAGGACCAGCCGCCGCCGGATGTGGGAACAGTGCGGTCGGCACCGCCACGGATGAGGCTCGAAGGATTCATCTTCACGAAAACGTCGCTTTCGACTGCGAAAGGCTCTTTTTCGAGAAGGTTGTTATAGAAGGTATTGGAGAAGAGCTGAAGGTCTTCTGCCCTTGTGAAATATGCATCCGGGGTCAGCTGAGACTCTGGAGTGAGCGAGAGCACGTCTTCGAGATTGCAGGAAACAACTGCGAAAGATGCAAGAATAAGGGATATTATAGTCTTTTTCATAATCGTAGCCTCCTTTAGAATGTGATGTCGATACCGAACATGAAAGTCTTCTGCCAGGGGTAGGAAGTATTGTTCAGGTCATCCACAGGGTCGCCTCCGCGGTCGAAGCAGCTTTCGGGATCCAGATGGGTGGTGTACTTCTTGATGGGAGACCAGTATGCCAGATTCTCGCCGGAGAAGTAAACTCTCACCTGCTCGAGACCAACATGGGAGATGAGTTTCTTGGGAAGCTCATAACCCACTGTGAGGTTCTTGAAACGGAGATATCTGATGTTCTGGATGTAGCGGTCGTTCACGCGGCCGAGCTCACCGCCGCCGTTGGATGCGACGTTGGAACGGGGCCTCGGGAAGTAAGCGTCAGGGTTATCCTCGCTCCAGCAGTTGCTCAGGAAGTTCTTGTCCAGGAAGGTGGGATAACCGAGGCTGAACGGGCCCCAGAAGTCGAAGTTGTAGCGGGAAGGATACCAGTAGTGGGTGCCGGTGCCTTCGAAGAACACGCTCACATCGAAGCCGTTCCAGGAGAAGCCGGTCTGGAATCCGTAATGGAGGCGGGGCAGTCCGTTACCGAGATAGATCTTGTCCCCGTGCTCTTCAAGAGTGTTGGCACCGATGCCGATTACACCGTCACCGTCGAGGTCGGCATATTTGAGGTCACCTGCCTTCCATCCGCCGTTGAGGTTGGCGTTGCAGTAAGACTGGTCCACCTGACTGGTGTAGGCTGCGGCCTCTGCGTCGGAAGCGAAGAGACCATCGATGTGGAAACCCCAGATTTCGCCGAGCTCCATGCCCTCATAGTAGTTGGAAAGGAGCTTGGTTTCGTTCTTGAACTTGGTGATGGTGGAGCGGAACTCGCTGAGAGTGCCCTTCAGGAAGTACTGAAGATCTTTGCCGCCCACCTTGAAGGAATCCCTCCAGCTCAGCGAAAGCTCGTATCCCTTGGTGCGGAGGTCCGCGGCGTTCATCTGAGGCACGCCTGCGCCATACACCGAAGGAAGGTCCATACCATCGGTGAGCATTCCGTCGGTGTCGCGGATGTATGCTTCGCCGGTGAATTCGAGTTTGTTACCCAGCATGGCGAGGTCGAGACCGAGGTTGGTCTGCTTGGAGACTTCCCAGGTCTTGTTGGATGCCACGGGATCATCGAGGTTGGTGTAGCGTGCCATCACAGGATCACCGAAGCTATAGCCTGCGAAGGTCTTGAAGTTAACCAGGCGGATGTAGGAGAAGTTGCCCACATTCTGGTTGCCCAGGGTACCGTAAGATGCACGGATCTTCAGGTTGTTGATGTAGGGCTTGAGAGACTTGAAGAAAGGCTCCTCGCTCACGCGCCAACCGGCGGATGCGGACGGGAAGAATCCGAACTGATGTCCGCGGGCAAAACGGGAGGAACCGTCATAACGTGCAGATGCCTCGAAGAGATAGCGCCCCTTGTAGTCGTAGTTCACGCGGCCGAAGAAACCTGCCACCCTCCATGCGGACTGGTTTCCTCCTACTTCGGGGGTACGGGTCTCGGTGGATATGAGGGCGAGGTCGGAGAGTTCGGTGGTGATGAGGTCATAACCCTTTGCGTAAACTCTCTTATAGTGGTAGTCGTCGTAGTTGAAACCGCCCATTACCTTGAGGTTGTGTGCATCTGCGAAAGTGTTCTCGTAGGTGGCATAGGCGTTCCAGGTCTGGCGTACATATTCCTGTACGGATTCCGTCATGTAGTTGTCGAATGCGCCTGCATTGTTGTATTCCACGACCTCACCTGCATACTGGGAATAGGTGATCAGGTTCCTGCGGTGGGTGTCGTGGTTGTTGTAGGTTCGGTAACTGTAGTTCGCCTTGAGGGTGAGACCCTTGAAGGGAGTGACGGTAAGTTCCGTGGTGTTGGCGAGGTCGGTGCGTTTCTCGATGTTGAGGTTGCCGCTCTGGTATGCCCAGTGGCGTCCGTTACATACGCGGTAGCCGAGGGCATCCACGAAGTAAAGGAAGGTGCCGTCAGGGTTGGTCAGAGGGAAACACGCGGGAGCATGACGGTCGCCATATGCGAAGGAGTCCTGGATGTCGTGAAGGCCGGGGAAGTCGTAGGTGCCGACGAAGAAGTTGGTGTTGTTGCTGATGCGTGCGTACTTGTTGATGCGGGCATCGAACTTCGCGCGGAGGTTGTACTTCTCATACACGTCCGGGCGAACCTTCACCATACCCTGCTGGCGGTCGTACTGGCCGGAGAGATAGTACTTGACGGCCTTGTTTCCGCCGCTCACGCTCACGCTGTGGTTCTGGGTGGGATGCACGTCGTTGTAGAGTTCGTGCCACCAGTCGGTGTTTGCGTAGTATTTGTAGTGCACGCGGCCCTGGGAATCGGGAGCGGTGGTAACCACCCACGGACGTTCGGGGTTCTCGGTCTTGTCGTTCACGCGGGCGAGGAGCTCCATCATGTCTTGCTGCGAGTAGTTCACATAGTTGGAACCCTTGCTCTCGTACCAGAACTTGTTGATGGTATAGACGGACCAGTAGCCCCTTGTTTCCCATTCGGTGGAAGTGGTAGGCATCTCGACGCCCCAGCGTCCGTTGTAGCGGACGGTGGCTTTGTCTTTATCTACCGAACCCTCCTTTGTGGTGACCAGAATCACGCCGTATGCGGCGCGGGCACCATAGACGGCAGCGGAAGATGCATCCTTGATGACGGAGATGGAGGCCACGTCCTGGGGGTTGATGCGGTTGATGCTGCCTTCGATGCCGTCGATGAGCACGAGGGGATCACCGCCGTTGATGGAGGTGTAGCCTCGGATGTTCAGCGAACCGGTGGAACCGGGGTTGCCGCTGGAAGTGGAGATGTTGAGTCCGGGGACTGAACCCTGGAGCATGGTGGTCAGGTTGTGCGCACTGCGGTTTTCGAGCGCTTTGCTCTCCACCTGGGTGATTGCACCGGTCAGATTGACCTTTTTCTGGACACCGTAACCCACGACGACGGTCTCTTCGAGAGTCATCGAGTCGTCTTCAAGAGTTACGTTGACTGTTCCCTGGCTGGCGGGCACGTTGACGGTCTTCGTCACATAGCCCAGGCTGGAGAACTCCAAGACGGCATTTCCCTCCGGTATGCGTATCGAGTACGAACCGTCGTTGCCGGTCATCGTGCCGTTCGTAGTCCCCTGGAGAATGACGGCAACACCGGGCACAGGCTGTGCTGCGGCATCGACCACCTTTCCCTGGACCGTGCGGTTCTGTGCATTCAGGCTGAAGCCCAAAAGCATCAGTGCCGCCACGGCTAGAATCTTGTGTAATCTCATAATGTGTTAAAGGTTAATAAGTTGAATTGATTATTTGTTTTTGTAATCATTTACGGTGAATGCCTTGGGGCGTGTCATGGTTTCCGTATACACCTTGCCGTTGCCGTCGGTGACCGTTACGGTGACAGTAGAACTGGCGCTGCTTGCGGTTGCCGTGAAGAAGTGGCTCCACTGGCCGGTGGGGAAGGATACGGATGTGGACGACGCGGCGCGGGGGAAGGTATATGACATCGCGTGGAGCGGATCATAGGTGTAGGCCTTGGAGACAGTCAGTTCTTTCCCATTCTCGCTAATGCTTACCTTCCAGTCGGGATCCCAGTTCCAAACGTTCACAAGAATGGAGTTTGAGGGAAGTCCGTTGACGGCATTGATAATCGGATTGGTATATTTGGTGTTCTCGCTCTTTACCTTAGCGGCGGCAGTCGTGTAAGATTCCTTGACTTTATTCACGTCATAGGCGCGGAACTGGTAGTTCGCGTCGTGGCCTGCGGCCTGGAAATTTTGCTTGAAGTCCTTTCCGGTGAACTGCCAGATTGCAAAGCCTCCCGGGGTGCCGTCCTGGGAAACATGGATGCCGGGAGTGAGTTTACCCGTCCACCACCAGCATGCGCAGATTGCGCCCTCATTGTGCTCGGAGAACTTGTCGCTGTGCTTGCGATGGAAGAGGTTGTGGGTGTGGCCGCTGAGGAAGTTGACGTTATAATCCTTTACGGTTGAAATGAACGCCTGCATGTTGGCCTCGCCGGCGGAATTGGCGCCGTTCATATATTTGTCGTTGAAGGAGGTGGCGCCGTTAGGCCTGGATACGGGGGCGTGGGATGTGATGAAAATCGGCGTGCTCTTGTCTACATAGGAAAGATCCTTCACAAGCCACTGCATCTGCTCTGCGGTATAATCCAGCACATATTCGCCGCGGTGGTCGGTGCCTGTGGTGCTCCCGCTGCTGTTCAGGGTGTTGGCTTCCACGTTGTTATAGTCGATATTGTCCATCACCACGAAATGGATCTTGCCCAGATTGAAGGAATAGAAGGTAGGGGCGATATCCCTCGTGTAACGGAAAGACTTGTCGAAATCTCCCACCTGGGTCATATCGTTGTCGTGGTTGCCCATGGTGTGGAAGAACGTCACGTCCTTGAAGTTGGTGTTCGCGGTCTGGAGATACTGAGGGAACTCATACTTGTTGCTGTACCAGTAGGTGTCCCAGGTCATGTCGCCCAGGGTCATCACATAGGTCTTGCCGCCGGCAGAGGCGATGGAGGAGTTCAGGCTCCTGGCAACGTCGCCGAACTGGGATACGTCGTTGTTGCGGTTCGCCAGGTGCATGTCCCCGCATACGAAGAGGGTGAAGATGTCGTTGTCCACCTTGATGAGCTCGAAGTCCTTGCGCTCGGCCACGTTCGCTCCCTGGGTAAGGATCTGGTGGAACTTGGGCAGGATGCCGTCATTGGGCACTTCGTATCCGGAGGGAATGACCACGAATACATATTGCCACTTTTTCTGGGACTTAAGCTGATAGATGCCCTTGGCGTCGGTCTTTACGATTTCTGCGCCGTCCGACACAAGCACGTCCGGCACTCCCTTGCCATCGCAGGTCACTATCCCATACACGGTTACGCCCTCTCCCGGCTCGACGTTGAGCGAAGCTTTCACCGACAGGTCGAGCATGCCTGCGTAGTAATTGATGCCGGCATTGCGGATGTAAACTTTATATGAGCCGTTGGTAATATCGGCCGGGGGTGCGAAAACGAGGTAGGAACCGTCTTTGAGGTCGACGATAGGGCAGTATTTGTCTTCGCCTGCCGCATTCCTTAGCACGACCTGGTCTTCTTTGGTGATGTTGGTGGTGCCGCGAAGCGTGATGGTGATAGTCTGCCCCTCCTCGATTTCGACTGGGGAAGGAACCGAGATGTTGGTGGTGACAATCTTTACGCCTTCATCATCTGAATCTTTGACACAGGAAGTGATGGCTGCTGCTGAAACGATTAAGGCAAGGCAGATTGCGATAGAACTGAATCTTCTGGAAAGAGTCATAAAATGCGTAGCGTTATTCATTATATGGATACAAATATATGAAATGTTTTGAATTATTAATCTTCCATCTTTTTACTATATTTGTGTGTTGTACTCTAACCACATGGCACTATGTTTCTACTTGGTTACGATATAGGCAGTTCATCGGTCAAAGCCAGTCTGGTGGATGCAGAAAGCGGCAGGTGCGTGGCATCCTCCTTCTACCCCAAGAGTGAGGCTCCGATCCTCTCCCGCCAGCCCGGATGGGCCGAGCAGGATCCGGATGCCTGGTGGGGATATCTCAAGGCCGCCACTGCAGAAGTTTTGAGCGTCATACCGAACGGAGTGAAGGTATCTGCCATCGGCATCTCCTACCAGATGCACGGCCTGGTGTGCGTGGATAAGGCCGGAAAGCCCCTGCGCCCCGCCATAATCTGGTGCGACTCCCGCGCCGTCCCTTACGGGCAGAAGGCCTTTGAAGGGCTGGGAAAGGACTGGTGCCTGGGGCATCTTCTTAACTCTCCCGGCAACTTCACTGCCGCCAAGCTTGCATGGGTAAAGAAGAATGAGCCGGAGGTGTTCGGAAAGATAGACAAGATAATGCTTCCGGGGGATTATATCGCCCTCCGCCTTACCGGTGAGGCCTGCACTACCGTCAGCGGGCTTTCCGAGGGGATGATGTGGGATTTTGCAAAGAACAGCCCCGCTGGAGAACTGCTTGATTATTACGGTTTTGACCCGGCCATCCTTCCGGAAATCCGCCCCACTTTCGGGGAGCAGGGGAGGGTGAGTGCAACTGCCGCGTCGGAGCTTGGCATTCCCGCCGGAGTGCCTGTCTGCTACCGCGCCGGCGACCAGCCGAACAACGCGTTGAGCCTGAACGTGCTGAACCCTGGAGAAATCGTCGCGACGGCCGGCACTTCCGGAGTGGTTTACGGCGTGCTGGGAGAGGTGAATTATGACCCCCGGTCCCGCGTGAATACCTTCGCGCACGTCAATCACAGCGCCGCGGATCCCCGTCTGGGAGTGCTCCTCTGCATAAACGGCACCGGCATCCTCAACTCCTGGATGCGCCGCAACGTGGCCTTTGACGGCATGACCTATCCGGGCATGAACGCCCTTGCCAAGGAATCTCCCGTCGGCAGCCGCGGAATCAGCATCCTGCCCTTCGGAAACGGAGCCGAACGCATGCTTGGGAACACCGCTCCCGGATGCAGTTTTCACGGAATCGACTTCAACCGCCATGGCCGCGGAGACCTGCTCCGCGCAGCCCAGGAGGGGATAGTATTCTCGTTCCAGTACGGCATCGAGGTGATGCAGGCCATGGGTATGAAGATAGACCGCATCCACGCCGGCAATGCCAACATGTTCCTTTCGGAAGTGTTCCGGGAGACTCTGGCAAGTGTTTCCGGCGCCACCATCGAACTTTACGATACCGACGGTTCCGTCGGCGCCGCCCGCGGTGCCGGCCTCGGCGCAGGCATCTACGCCTCGCCCGCCGAAGCCTTCGCATCGCTGGAGCGTCTGGCGCTGGTAGAACCCGCCTCCGACCGCAGGCCGTATCTGGAAGCATATCAAACTTGGAAACAATATCTTTAATAGCAATGAAACAGTATTATCCGACAATCGGCAAAATCCCCTTCGAGGGGCCGGGGAGCAAGAATCCCCTTGCATTCCATTACTATGAACCCGAGCGAGTAGTCCTCGGCAAACCTATGAAGGAGTGGCTGCGCTTCGCAATGGCGTGGTGGCATACCCTCGGCCAGGCCTCCGGCGACCAGTTCGGCGGACAGACCCGCAGCTATGAGTGGGACAAGGGCGAATGCCCCTACTGCCGCGCAAAGGCTAAGGCCGATGCCGGTTTTGAGATAATGCAAAAGCTTGGAATAGAGTACTTCTGCT
>DGUE01000181.1 GCA_002393895.1 Bacteroidales bacterium UBA4318 | reverse complement strand
CGCCAAGACTTCCAAGGCGCTGGAGAGGCTGAATGCCATGTTCCGGGACGGCGAAGTGCACAAGACCTATCTGGCGCTATGCTGCGCTGCGCCCGCAGAGCCGGAAGGGCTGCTGGAAGACTGGATGGAGCGCAACGAGCGCCTGAACAAGAGTTTCATTACCCGCAAGCCGGGGCCGAAGGCCAAACTTGCCAGGCTTCGCTACCGCCACATCGGCGACACCGACCGCTATCATCTGCTGGAGGTTGAACTGCTCACTGGCCGGCACCACCAGATCCGCTGCCAGCTCTCTCATATGGGTTGCTGCATCAAAGGAGACCTGAAATACGGCGCACCCCGTTCAAACCCGGACGGCGGCATCTGCCTGCAGGCGCACAGCATCACTTTTCTTCACCCCGTGAAGAAGGAACAACTTCATCTGGAGGCAGCTTTACCTCAATCCTGGAAGGTTCCGGCCGGGGTTTTTGGAGCCTGAGGCGGGAGATCATATCGGACGGAGTCTCGTCCATGAATACCTTGAAGCACATGTTGTAGGTCACCTGGGAGTGGAAACCGGACATGAATGCAAGTTCTATCACCTTCAGCCAGGGGTCGGCCCTCATCAGTTCCACCGAATAGAGCACCCGGTGCCAGTTCACATACTGACGGAAGTTTTTTGACGTGAACTTGTTTATGGCCCGGCTGATGTAAACCTTGTTCAGTTTGAGGTTATCCGCCATTTTCTCCAAGGTAAACCTGTCATCCAGATAGGGTTTATGGTCCCTCATGAACTGCTCTATGCGCCTGTAGGCCTTGGTGAGTATAGCATTATCCACTTCCGGCACAATATCCGAAAAGCGGCCGTTAGAGAGCAGTATAGTCTGTATCCTTCGCTCTTTCCTGCCGCTGATCATCAAGGTCCTGCCCGTGTATGCGCGGTAATGCAGGGCCACGTTCAGTCCAAGGAGGAGAAAGGCCGCCATCAGGCCTGCCTGAGCCCCCGCCTGCTCATGATGGATTACGGTCAAGGCCAGGGCAAAGACTATGACAACGAGAGAATAAAGGGTCCTGGAATCTTCTTCTGCGCAGCACCAAGAGGCATCCTTGCGGAATATTTCCGATGGTTCCCTGTATTTGCTGCTCAGGCATTCAGCCATATATGCCATCGTGAAGCCTACAGAAGGCAGGATAAAGAGGTAATCTACCGTCCTGTTCCCATCAAGCAGCAGGCAGGCGCACACGTAATACAGAGAGCACACGGTGCAGAAACGCAGGGACTGCGCCGGGTCGTCGCGCGTGAGCGGGTACGCTATATATATGACAGCCGAGGCAAGCAGGTAGCAGCAAAAACGTATCTCCCTCCCGTCCGAAGGGCGGGAAGAAAAGTCCAGAAGGATGAGGAGGGCAAGGAGTGCGACAGGGATTACCCTTAAGATAAGATGAACGGTGATGATTTTTTTCATTTCTTTACTTTCATGTTATCACCGGACAAGATAAAACAAAAAACCGCTCCGGAGGTAGTCCGAAGCGGGGGTAAAAACCTAATTAAAAGTTTGCCGTACGAAAAAGACGGAACCCACCCTGCAAACCTACATTTTCTTCTTTATCACATCGAAGCCCTTGCCATAAACTCCTGTCACAGAGGAAACTGACAGGAATGCATCGGGATCTATCGTCTTGACGTAACGAAGCAGCAGGTTCAGGTCCGCCTTGCGTGTGAGCACCATCAGCACCTCGGTGTTTTCCTTGGTGTACCATCCCTTGCCGTCCAGCACGGTCACCCCCCTGTGGAGGTCGTGGGTGATGGCATCGGCGATATCAGCATAATGCTTGGAGAGGATGAACAGCTGCACGCTCTGGCGGGAACCGGAAATAACCAGATCCAGCACGGTGCTGTTGATGGTGATCAGGATGAAACCATATACCACGGTGGTAAGTTTCTCCACGAAAGGCATCAACTCCCCGTCCGGCTTGTAGGAAGGAACCAGCAGCGACGAGAGGATGATCACCACGTCCATGTAGAGAATCAGGCGCCCCGGGGACACATTGCGGTATTTGTTCACTATCAGCGCGATGATATCAGTGCCGCCGGTGCTGCCGCCTGCCACCATCGTGAAGCCTATTCCGGCACCCGTCATGATGCCGCCCATGATGGTACTCATCAGTTTGCCGTTATCGAGAGCAATCGCCTGGATGAAATCGGCTGGGATAATAGTCTGGAACACGTTCAGGCCGACGGATGCGAGCACGGTGGCATAGATTGTCTTCCAGCCAAAACCGAAGCCCAGGACGAAAAGCGCGGCGATGATGAGGCCTACGTTGATGGTAAAATAGGAATAACCTATCTTGATGACGCCGTGGGTAGCATACTGCAGGATTGCAGAGAGACCGGTGACACCCCCGCCCACGAGATTGTTGGAAACCAGGAAGATACTCCATCCCAGCACGTAGAGCAGAATGCCGAACGTGATCATGGAATACTCCTTGATAAGGGTGCCGATGCTAGTTTTTATCTTCACCATCTTTTTTCTTCTTTCTTCCGGTAATACCGGCTTTTATTTCTTCGAAACCTTCGCCATATACCCCACCGACGGGATTGACTGTCATAAACGCCCTGTTGTCCAGCTCTTTGATTACCCTGGACACTTCGGGAACCTCGTTACGCCTCATCAGAAGAAGGAGCACATCCTTCTCTATTTTCGTATACCAGCCTATTGCCTTCAGCACAGTCACGCCACGCTCCATCTTATTGATAATATAGTCGGCTATTTCGCCATTGCGGGAAGAGAACACCAGCAACTGCACGGCTCCCCTGTCGCCTACGACCACGAAATCTATCACTGCCGCATATGCCGCCATCATGATATAACCATATACCATGTCCCCGAAGACCTTCCCGGGCAGGAAGAGGATGCTGGTGATGATGATGAAGTCGGTAACCAGGAACATCTGGCTGAGCGATATCGGCCAGAACTTGTTCACCATCAGCGCGATAATATCCGTGCCGCCGGTGCTGCCGCCCTTGCGTATGGTAAGCCCTATACCGACTGCCTCGAGCACACCCGCAATCACCGGAATCATGACCCTGTCGTGTATGTAAAGGAAGTTTCCGGGCACAGCCTGAAGGAAGTCCAGACCGGCAAACAGTTTCAGCGCAAGCGCCTGCATGCCGATGCAATACAACGTGCGGAAGCCAAAGCCTATGCCAAATGCCCAGATTGCAATGAGAATCAGAGCGATGTTGATAACCGTGTAGGAATAAGACGCGATGATAGCCCCGCCTGTGGCATATTCGATAACGGTGCAGAGACCCATCAGACCCCCTGCGGACATTCCGTTGGGAATCATGAAGCACTCCCATGCGACGGTGACGAGAAGCACGCCTATCGTCATCACGAGATAGTCTATCAGGACGCTTCCTACTTTGCTTTTCTTTTTCATTTCAATACGATATTGACAATTCTGCCAGGAACGACTATAACTTTGACTATATTCTGGCTGCCGACCCACTTGGCAGTCTGCTCCATAGCCCGTATCTGAGCCTCGACTTCGGCGGGAGCGGCATTCTTAGGCATATCAACGGTGAACCTGGTCTTTCCGTTGAAAGACACCGGATAAGTCACGCTGTCCTCAACCGTCAGTTCAGGCTTATATTCGGGGAATGCCGCAGTAGTGACACTGCTTGTGTGGCCAAGGGCTTCCCAGAGCTCTTCGGCAATATGGGGGGCGAAGGGAGAAAGCAGCACCACCAGAGGTTCCAGCACCTCTCGGGAGCAGCACTTAAGCTCCGTGAGTTCGTTAAGCGCAATCATGAATGCGCTGATGGTGGTGTTGTAAGAGAAGGCCTCGATGTCTTCCTGTTCCTTGCCTATCAGCTTGTGCAAGGCCTTCAGCTCGGCAGGGCTGGCGGGCTTGTCGGACACAAGGAAGGTCTCCCTGTCGTAGAACAGCCTCCAGAACTTGCGAAGGAAGCGGTTCACGCCGTCGATACCCTTGGTATCCCAGGGCTTGCTCTGCTCCACGGGCCCCAGGAACATCTCGTAAAGCCTCAGTGTATCTGCACCATAGCTTTCGCAGATATCGTCAGGATTCACCACATTGAACATGCTCTTACTCATCTTTTCAACCGCCCATCCGCAGATGTATTCGCCGTTCTCGAGGATGAATTCGGCATCGTTGTACTCAGGCCTCCAGGCCTTGAATGCCTCGAGGTCGAGTTTGTCGTTCCGCACCAGATTGATGTCCACATGTATCTCCGTGGTATCGTACTGGTCTTTGAGGCCGAGGGAGACGAACTTGTTGGTGCCGACCACGCGATATACGAAGTTGGAACGGCCCTGTATCATGCCCTGGTTGACAAGTTTGCGGAAAGGTTCGTCCTCGCAGACATAGCCAAGGTCGTAGAGGAACTTGTTCCAGAATCTGGAATAGATCAGGTGACCCGTAGCGTGTTCGGTGCCGCCGACGTAGAGATCCACGTTGCGCCAGTACTTGTCTGCCTCTGCGCTCACAAGAGCCCTGTCGTTATGGGGATCCATATAACGGAGATAGTAAGCGCTGGAACCGGCAAAACCGGGCATGGTGCTGGTCTCGAGGGGATGTCCGTTGTATGTCCAGTCTTTAGCGCGCGCAAGCGGGGGTTCACCATTCTTGGATTTATAGGATTCGATTTCGGGAAGGAGCAAAGGCAGATCCTCATCTGGCACCGGAGTAGCGATTCCATCCTTGTAGTAGATGGGGAAAGGCTCGCCCCAGTAGCGCTGGCGGCTGAAAATGGCATCGCGAAGGCGGTAGTTGGTTTTGCGATGGCCGAGGCCGTGGGCTTCCACATAGTCCTTGGCTGCCTCAATGGCATCCTTCACGTTCATTCCGTTAAGGAAGCCGGAATTGATCATCACGCCTTCTTTTGCATCGAAGCTCTGCTCGCTCACGTCCGCGCCTTCTATGAGCGGGATGATGGGCAGGCCGAACTTCTTTGCAAATGCATAGTCGCGGCTGTCGTGGGCAGGGACCGCCATGATGGCGCCGGTGCCGTAGCCCGCGAGGACGTACTCGGAAATCCAGACCGGCACCTTCTGCCCCGTGACGGGGTTGATGCCGTAGGCGCCGGAGAACACGCCGGTGACGGTCTTTGTCTCGGCGATGCGCTCGCGCTCGGTCTTCTTCTTCACGTATTTGAGGTACTCCTCCACCTCGGCCTTACGGTCGGCGGCCGTCAGCTGCGGCACCAGGTCGCTCTCCGGGGCCAGGACCATGAAGGTCACGCCGTAGATCGTGTCCACGCGGGTGGTGAAGATCGTGACCGGCATCTCGCGGCCGTCACAGATGGTGTTGAAGACCATCTCCGTGCCCTCGGAGCGACCGATCCAGTTGCGCTGCATCTCCTTGAGGGAGTCCGTCCAGTCGAGCTTCTCGAGCGAATCCAGCAGGCGGCCGGCATAGGCCGACACGCGGAGCTGCCACTGGGTCATCTTCTTCTGCTCCACGGGGAAACCGCCGCGCACGCTCAGGCCGTCCTTGACCTC
>DGUE01000095.1:11155-17372 GCA_002393895.1 Bacteroidales bacterium UBA4318 | reverse complement strand
TGCGATCTCTCGGACGAAGAGATAGAAGACCTGTTCGCCAACACCGACACGCCGCTGATTGCGACGTGTCGGATTGTTGAGGTAGGGGCCAAAGAGGCGGAACGCCGCCTGGGCGTTGCCATCCGCGCCGGAGCCCGGTTCGCGGACCTGGAGGTAGAGGCGGATGCCGGCTTCAGCAAGCGCTTCCGCTCTGCCTGCGAGGAGTGCGGCACCGAAATCATCCGCTCCTTCCACGACTACGCCGGCACCCCGGACCTGGAATATCTGCAGCAGCTGCGCGACCGCTGCTACCGCTACGGCGCCGATATCGCCAAAATCGTCGTCACCGCCCATTCGGAATCAGATGCTGCGCGGGTCATGGCGTTGTATGATGCGGGCGGGTTCAATGCGCACCTCAGTGCGCACGGCGGAGGACGGGACGGAGCTCGCAAAGTGAGCGATGTCGGTAGTCCGGGAGCCGCGGGGGTTTTGGGGGCAGAGCCCCCACAGACAGGTCTTCCCCTCGTCGCCTTCGCAATGGGCGAAGCCGGCCGCGACACCCGCATCGCCTGCCTGAAAGCCGGCGCCCCCTTCAGCTACGCATCCCTCTCCGATGCCGAAGCCACCGCCCCCGGGCAGATTGACTACATCACCATGCACCGCGAGGTCTACGGCAGCTGGCGCGGATTCTTCCGCAATTCCCTGCAGATGCCCGCCTCCAAGAGCTTCGCGCAGCGCGCCATCATCGCCGCTGCACTCGCCGACGGCCGCAGCCATCTCCGCGGATATTCCCCTTGCGCCGACAGCGAATCTGCCCTTGAAGTGGCCCGCACCCTGGGCGCCAAGGTCCGCATCGACGGCAGCACCCTGACCATCGACGGCATCGGCGGAGCCCACACATCCCTTGAAACCCTTCACACCGGCGAATCCGGGCTGCTGACGCGCCTGATGATCCCCCTGATGGCCGCGATCAACGACTGCCCGGTCACTATTACTGGGGAGAAAACCCTCACACACCGCCCTCTGAAGGGGGTGAGCGATATCATGGCGTCATTCGGGGTGATAGTGCGCGAGAGCACCGTGCCCATGCGCGTGGAAGGCCGCATCATCCCCGGCGTGGCGGAGATTTCCGGCAAGGACGGCTCGCAGCTGATCTCCGGCCTGCTGACCGCGCTGCCGCTCTTCGACAAGCCATCCACCCTCATCGTCACCGACCCCAAGAGCATCCCCTACATGTTCATCACCTGCGACGTGCTCAAGCACTTCGGCATCAAGATTTCCTCCGAGATGGAGGGGGATGAGAAGATGATCGAGGAGCAGGATTGGAGCGGATGCACGGGCGTGACTTTCAAGATCCGCGGCGGGCAGAAATACCACGCGGCCGACTTCGATATCGAAGGCGACTGGAGCAGCGCGGCGCCCTTCCTGGTGGCCGGCGCGCTTTACGGTAAGGCCGAAGTCTCCGGGCTGGATACATCCTCCCTGCAGGCAGACCTTTCGATTGCGGATATCCTGGTCGAGGCCGGGGCCGTGGTGTCGGAGATGGACGGTGCCGTGTGCGTGTCCCGCGCGCCCCTCGAGGCTATTTCGGTGGATCTGAACAATGCGCCGGATATCTTCCCGATAGTATCCGTGCTGGCCGCGTTCTGCGCCGGCGAGAGCGTGTTTTCCGGGGTCGGACGGCTGGTCGGCAAAGAAAGCAACCGCTGCGAGGCCATTCTGGAGATGCTTTCCGGGCTGGGTGTGCAGGCTTCGGTGGTCGGGGATGAACTGCACGTTGTGGGCGAGACGCTGACCTCGCGCCTGTTGAACGGCCGGCTGCTTCGCGGCGGCGCCTTCACTTCCCGCGGCGACCATCGCATGGCCATGGCCCTCAAGATCGCCTCCCTTGGCGCCTCTCCCGCCGCCGGCTCTGCTCCCGCCGCCGGCTCTGCTCCCGCCGCCGGCTCTGCTTCTGCCGGCCAGGCTCCCGCTCAGGCCGCTGGCCTTGCCGGCCCCATCACCATCGACGACACCTCCTGCGTCGCCAAATCCTTCCCCGGTTTCTGGGAGATGTTTGACTAGCGATGGCGCGTAAGTCGTCCCCGGCTTCTGGGAGATGCTCGACTAGGGCTGGCGCGTAAGTCGTTGAATTAAAGGAAGATACTATAAACGCCTCTACAGTCAGCTCTGTAGAGGCGTTTCTGGTAATTCGTTATTTGTCAGCTAATTACGCGCCATCGCAAAATGCCATCGCAAAATGCCATCGAAAATAATACAATAACTATTCAAACGGATTCTCCTGAGGGCCGCCTTTCCAATGGATCTGGCGGACAGTAGCGGTCTGCATCTTGCCGCGGAGTTTCAGCGGGGTAGATACGAACCAGGTGCCATCGCCCAGGGTGCAGACGCCGGTGGTGGCGTCGGAGAAGCGCCATCCGCGAATCCCCTTAACAGAACCGAGCAGCCCCTGCTGCCATAGCGCCAGGGACAGATGCTCGCCGTCATCTTCCAACCCGCGCAGCACCTTCTTAACCGGCTTCTGCGCCACCGGAACGGCAAACAGGCTGAAATTCGGGAACTCCGGCTTCTTGCCCGAATAGCACGCCATGAAGATGCATCCGGTCTTGGAATCGTAGCACAGGTTCTGCACGCCCCAGGTGGTGTTGCCGGTGAAGACAAAGTATTTGGCGGATGCCTTCGGCGCCGTCACACCGGGCTTGAAGGCGTCCAGCTTGTATTCCAGCAGGATCTGGTGGTCGTTGTCGCGGCGGGAGATATCCCCGTAAACCCCGTATGCCACATAGAGGCGCGGTTTGCCCTTTTTCTTCCCTATCTGCGGAGCGATGGTCACCCCGTCGATGCCGGAGCAGCCGTAGCGCACTTTGTAGTCGTTGATGGCCTCGGAGACCTCCCACTGGCCGGCGATCACGGGATTCCCGGCACCCGGCCTGGCCTGCCCTCCGTCCACATCAAACACCATTATATAAAACTTGGACAGGTCCTGGGAGACGGCCTCCTTTCCCAAGTGCTTGGCTATGCCCTGGCCTATCACGTCGTCTTTGCACTCCAGCGAGGCGTAGAGTTTACGGGTGGCCGCGTCGAAAGTCATCGCTCCGAGGTGGCCGAAGATGGAGTCGATGCTGGCGAGCACGTTGCCCTCATAGTCCGTCTTCACCAGGCTTGTGGTGAACGACAGATAGAAGCAGCGAGCGGCGGTGTCTATGGCCATCCCCTGCACATGGTCTTTGGCCTTGATCTTAACTTCGAACTTAGTCGGAAGCGCCTGCGCGCCGGCGGTCAGCACGGCGAGGGAAGCAAGCAAAACAGCAAAAATCTTCTTCATAGTCCTACAAAATTACTATCCAGTTAACACAAAAACAAGGCCGATTTGCTAAATTTGTGGGACAATCTATACTTATATGACTTCAGAAGAAAGAATTGCAGCGGCCCTTAAGGTGGCCACCGACACCAAAGCCTTCGAACTTGGGCAAGGCATACTCGGGCGCGTGCCCGTATTGTTCAAAGAGTATTTCCCCGGCCGCGAGGCCATCGTTGTGGCAGATAAAAACACCTGGCGGGTTGCCGGCGCAGAGGTCTTCGAGGCCCTTCAGGCGTCCGGAGTTCCAGTGCAGAAGTTCCTCTTCGAGGAGGATGAATTCCACGCCGACTGGGACCATATCGAGACCCTGGACCGCGTGCTGGACGGCACTGGCGCCATTGCGGTTTCGGTGGGGTCCGGCACCATCAACGACCTCTGCAAACTCTGCTCGCATCACCATCAGCAAAGCTATCTGACCGTGCCCACGGCCGCCTCGGTGGACGGATACACATCCTTCGGCGCATCCATCACCTACCAGAACGCCAAGCAGACCTTCGAGTGCCCTGCGCCCGTTGCCGTGGTGGCGGATGTGGACGTGATCGCGGCCGCTCCGAAGCCGATGACCGCCGCGGGATATGCCGATCTGGCGGCCAAGGTGCCTGCCGGCGCGGAGTGGATGATTGCCGATATCGTTGGCGCCGAGCCCATCCAACCCGCCGCCTGGCACGTGCTCCAGGACTGCCTGGACGATCTCCTGGCCAATCCTGCCGGAGTCGCCGCCGGAGAGCCCGCCGCGGTTGCCGACCTCTTCGAGGGCCTGATTCTGAGCGGCTTCGCGATGCAGGCCGCCCGCTCCAGCCGCCCCGCTTCCTGCTGCGACCATCTCTTCTCCCACATCCTGGACATGACCCATCACCGCTACCAGGGTAAGTTCGTCTCGCACGGTTTCCAGGTGGCGATCGGCACCCTGACCATGTGCGCGGTGCTGGAGGAGTTTCTGAAGCATGACCTTTCCTCGTTGGATATCGACGCGTGCGTGGCGGCCTGGCCTTCGCTGGCGGAGGAGCAAGCGCGTTCGTTGGAGATATTCAAGGATTTCCCGGCGCCGAAACTGGGGTACGAGAATATCACCAAGAAGTATTCGGATGCCGATGGCGTGCGGCGCGAACTGACTGCCGTGCGGGACAACTGGCCGGCTCTTCGAGAGCGCATCGCCGGGCAGATCTGGAGTTTCGACAAGATGAAGGAAGCCTTCAGGATTGCGGGCGCGCCCTATGAGCCCGAGCACATCGGCATCACCCGCGAGGATATACGCGCGATGTTTCCAATCGTGCAACTGATGCGCTGGCGCTACAACGTGCTGGACCTCGCTAAGCGCGGCCGCTTCTACGACCGGCTGGTTGCCAGCATCTTCGCCCCCGGCGGCGCCTGGGAGATTTAGATTGGATGGTTGGCGCGTAATAAACTGATAGATAACGAATTACTAGAAACGCCTCTACAGCCGACACTGTAGAGGCGTTTCCAGCATCTTCCTGGAATTTAATCACTTGCACGCCAGCCGCGAAAACGCGCCCAGTAATCCAGGTACTTACGTGCCAAAAGCGTTATTCGTTTTCAGACGAAAATACTTTTTAAGTTGCCATTCCGGGATGCGCGTATCCGATTTCAAATAATAAAACAGATCCATCCTGTCTTTTAATGACAGGCGAAAGACGTCTTTTACTCTCCTGATACCATACTCTTTGACCAAAAGAATCGGGATTTTATAATACGGCCTGTGGCTTCCGGGCACAAATTCCTCCTGAATATCGTGCTCGCTCCCTTGGTTGGAGGCAAATGCCAGACACGTTTTTTCGTATGATTCATAATAGGAAATCAACTCACGATAGTCTATCACATTATACGCAACTATTATATAATCAATGAGTTGGTTCTTCTCTTTTGTGGATAACGGTTCAAACATATCTTCCAACCATTCGTGCCGGAGATAGATGTCTCTGGAAGCATAATAGTCCACTTTTTTCAAGGCTCTTCGGAGCGGTCTGGACGCATTTTTTAAAGAAATCTTCTCGGAAAAAGGATGATCACTTACCGCATATGCAAGAAAAGTCCATCTGTATTCTTCCGCTTTTTGGCACAGTTTCTTCTCCCCGGGATTATTGTATAGATACGAGCAGGCATTTTTTACACTTTTCATCCCAATTTTGGGCGCAAAACCGAAGTTTCGGCGGAAGACTGAGCCATCTTCGCCTATGCTTTTATTAAATTCTCTGGCATACAGCGAACTGTATTCCTGAACAAAACCGCTGACCTCCTTTCTTTCGGATACTTTTGCAAGCAGATGGGTGTGGTCGAACATCGGGCAGATGCCTAGGAGTTTGACTTTATGCCTTTTGGAGCATATACAGACTATTGAAAAGAAAACCAGAAAATCCGGAATCGTGTAAAATAGAAGAAAGCCATCAACCGTTCTTTGATAAATATGACCGAGTGTTGTTTGGGTAAGCATTTTTTGCAAGAAGGTAAGAAAACTTGCAAAAAGTTCCGGGGGTACGATTGTGGGTAAAATTTGAGATTTATGTTTGCCTGCAACTAATTGTCTGATAATCAGTGTAATCACAGAAATGCCTCTACAGCCGACACTGTAGAGGCGTTTCCGGCATCTTCCTGGAATTCAATCACTTGAGCGCCAGCCACAGAATAGCGCCAAAGAATTTTACAGCAAATCTGCCAGGACTATCGCGGTCATGGCTTCTACGATGACGGGGGTGCGCTGGGCAAAGCAGGCATCGTGGCGGCCGCGGACCTGGAGCACCGTCTCCTTCTTCTTCTCGAAGTCCCAGGTGGTCTGGGGTTTGGCTATGCTGGAAGTGGGTTTGAAGGCCACCCTGAAAACGATGGGCGCGCCGTTCGTGAGCCCGCCGTTGATGCCGCCGG
>DGUE01000095.1:0-10965 GCA_002393895.1 Bacteroidales bacterium UBA4318 | reverse complement strand
GAGATGCAGCTCTCCACCGAATCCCAGAAAGGATCGCCCACGCCCACGCCGAGGCCGGTCACCGTGCATTCCACGATGCCGCCGAGGGAATCTCCTTCCGCCGCCACGGCCTTCAGCATCCCCTCCCATTTGGAGGAATCCGCCTCGCCGCCGAGCTCCACAAGCCTGGCGCGGATGTCCACGTCCAGCTTCTGCGGAGCCTCCTCGGTGCCATATTCCGCATTCAGCACTTTCTTGGCCACCACGCCCGCCGCCACAATGGGCAGTGTCAGACGGCCGGAGAAATGCCCGCCGCCGCGGGGGTCGTTCGCGAAATTATACTTCACGTTCGCCACGAAGTCCGCGTGCCCGGGCCTGGGGACGGATGCGAACTGCTCGTAATCCTGGCTCTGCACGTTGGAATTCCAGAAAACTATGGTGATTGGGGCGCCGGTGGTGTAGCCCTCGTAGACCCCGCTCAGGATCTTGGGCTTGTCCGCCTCGCGCCGCGGCGTAGTGCCCACCGCCCCGGGCGCGCGCCTTGCGATATCTTCCTCGAAATCCGCTTCAGCAAGCGGAATGTTCTCCGGCACGCCGTCCAGCACCACGCCTATGGCCGGCCCGTGGCTCTCGCCGAAGATGGAAACCTTGAAGTATTGTCCGAATGTATTCATATAAACACAAAGATAGGAAAATTCACTATCTTTGCGATAATATGGTAGAACAAAAAGACATCCTCGCGGCAGCGGTAGAGAAGGAATACAGCGAGGGTTTCGTAACAGATATAGAGCAGGAGTTTGTCCCCAAGGGCCTGAACGAAGACATCATCCGTCTCATCTCGGCCAAGAAGGATGAGCCGGAGTGGATGTTGGAGTTCCGGCTGGACGCCTTCCGGAAGTGGAAAACCATGACCCCGCCCAAGTGGGGCCATCTCAGCCGCCTGCCGGAAATCGATTTTCAGGATATCATCTACTATGCCGCCCCCAAGAGCGACAAGGACCGCCCCAAGGAGATAGACCCCGCCCTTCAGGAGACTTTCGACAAGCTCGGCATCCCGGTGGGCGAGCGCGAAGTCCTGGCGGGCGTCAAACCCAAGGAGACCGTGGCGGTGGATGCCGTCTTTGATTCAGTCAGCGTCAGCACCACCTTCCGCAAGACCCTGGCGGAGAAAGGCATCATTTTCTGCAGTTTCTCCGAGGCGGTAAAAGAGCACCCGGACCTTGTGCGCAAGTACCTCGCCAGCGTGGTTCCGGTGGGCGACAATTTCTACGCCGCCCTCAACTCGGCGGTCTTCTCCGACGGCTCCTTCTGCTACATCCCCAAGGGCGTGCACTGCCCGATGGACCTCAGCAGCTACTTCCGCATCAACGCCAGCGGCACCGGCCAGTTCGAGCGCACGCTCATCATCGCCGACGAGGGCGCATCCGTCAGCTATATGGAGGGCTGCACCGCCCCGATGAGGGATGAGAACCAGCTGCACGCGGCGGTGGTGGAGATAATAGTGGAGAAGGATGCGGACGTGCGATACAGCACCGTCCAGAATTGGTATCCCGGCGATTCCCAGGGCCGCGGCGGCATCCTGAACCTCGTCACCAAGCGCGGGCTCTGCCGCGGCGAGAACTCCCATCTCAGCTGGACCCAGGTAGAAACCGGCTCCGCCATCACCTGGAAATACCCCTCCACCGTCCTGATGGGGGACAATTCCACCAGCGAGTTCTATTCCGTGGCCCTCACCAACAACTATCAGCAGGCGGATACCGGCACGAAGATGATCCACATCGGCCGTAACACCCGCAGCCGCATAGTCTCCAAGGGCATCTCCGCCGGCCATAGCGAGAACTCCTACAGGGGGCTCGTGCGGATGAATCCCGGCGCGCAGAACGCCCGCAACCACAGCCAGTGCGACAGCCTCCTGATCGGAAGCACCTGCGGCGCCCACACCTTCCCGGTGATACGCAATTCCAACCCCAGCGCCATCGTGGAGCATGAGGCCACCACCTCCCGCATCAGCGAAGACCAGCTCTTCTACTGCAACCAGCGCGGCATCAGCCCCGAAGACGCGGTCGGCCTCATAGTGGGCGGATACGCCCGCGAGGTACTCAGCCGCCTCCCCATGGAATTCGCCGTCGAAGCCCAGAAACTACTCTCAGTCAATTTGGAAGGATCTATAGGATAATGGATAATCTACTTGAAATACGCGACCTTTATGCCGGCATCGAGGGGAAGGAAATCCTTCACGGCATCAATCTTACCATAAAACCCGGCGAGGTGCATGCGGTGATGGGCCCGAACGGGGCGGGGAAGAGTACCCTCAGCGCTGTGCTGGCGGGGCGTCCGGACTACAGCGTCACCAGCGGCAGCATAGTCTTTGCCGGCCGTAACCTTTTGGAAATGAGCCCCGAGGAGCGCTCCTGGGCGGGGCTTTTCCTCTCATTCCAATATCCCATCGAGATTCCCGGCGTCAGCATCACCAACTTCATGAAGGCGGCCATCAACGCAAAACGCAAGGCCAAAGGCGAGCTGGAGATGCCTCCCGCACAGTTCCTCAAGCTCCTCAAGGAGAAGATGGCTTTCGTGGGGATGAAGGGAGAGTTTGCGAAGCGCGAGGTGAACGTGGGCTTCAGCGGCGGTGAGAAGAAGCGCGACGAAATCTTCCAGATGGCTATGCTCGACCCTACCCTCAGCATTCTGGACGAGACCGACAGCGGCCTGGACGTGGATGCTCTCAAGATAGTGGCGGACGGGGTGAACGCCCTCCGCAGCCCGGAGAAATCCGCCATCATCATCACCCACTACAAGCACCTGCTGGAGCTCATCACCCCCGACTGCGTGCACGTGCTGAAGGCCGGAAAGATAGTCGCCACCGGCGGCATAGAGCTCGCCGAGCAGATAGAAACCCAAGGATTCGACAGCATCAATGGATAGGATTTACCGTGTGGGGATAGACGAGGTGCCCAAGCGCCTTACGCTGGAGGAGAACGAGCATCTCCGCCTCAGTTTCATCGTGATGCCCGGGGTTTCCGCCGACGTTCCCTTCGAGATCAAAATAGGCAAGCCCGGGGTGAACCTGGAGATATTCGGCCTGTATCTCAGCCCGCACAGCGAGAGGGTGAAACTGGACGTGACCGTCCGGCACTTGGTGGGAGGCGCTTCTTCGCGCCAGACCTTCCGCGGCATCGTGGGAGGCACCGCCCGGGCGGAATTCGACGGCCTTGTGTATGTGGCGCCGGATGCCCAGAAGACCAAGGCCTTCCAGGAGAACCACTCCATCCTGCTTTCGGAAGGGGCCGTGGTGGAGACTCATCCCCAACTGGAGATTTACGCCGACGACGTTCAGTGCTCGCACGGAGCCACCACCGGCTATCTCAACCCCGACGAACTCTTCTATCTTCGCAGCCGCGGCATCCCCGAAGCGGAAGCCCGCCGCCTGCAGATGATATCTTTTATTTCCCCCGTCATCTCCCACCTGCCGGAAGAAATGCAGGAGCAGATAATCTCCCGGCTATGACCATCTATCCCAATGTGAAGCTGAATCTGGGGCTGCGGGTGCTGGGCAAGCGCCCGGACGGCTACCACGATCTGGAGAGCCTTTTCATCCCCTGCGAGGCGTTCCGGGACGAGCTTTGCATTGAGCCTGCGGATGAGTTCGGGATCGAGATCGGCGGCCCCTGCTACCGCGGATGGGACCCTTCGGAAGACCTGACCGCGTGTGCCTGGAGGCTGCTCAGGGATGAGTTTGGGATCGGCCCGGTGCGGATTTCGCTGACCAAGAATTCCCCCGTCGGAGCGGGCTTGGGAGGGGGTTCTGCCGATGGCGCCTTCGCCCTCCGCACGCTTTCCGACCTTTTCGGCCTGGGCCTTTCGGATGCCGCCCTTGCCGGCCTTGCCGCCCGCCTCGGCTCCGACTGCCCCTTCTTCATCTACAACCGTCCCATGTTCGCCTCCGGCCGCGGGGAGGTGTTGGATGCGTTCGATATCGACCTTTCTGCTTACCGCATAGAAGTTGCTGTCCCTGAAGGGGTTGCGGTCAGCACCCGTGAGGCGTACGCTGGGCTGGACGTGCAGGGGGAGGTGTTGCCTCCGAGAGGCATGCCACCCTCGGCACTGTTAGAGGGAGGGGCCCAACCGCAGGTTGGGAGGGATGCCGGCGCAGCCGGCACCGGTTCGGAGGCAACAGCCTCCCCGCTGCGGGACATACTGCGTTCGCCAGTGACCTCCTGGCCCGGGCGGCTGGTCAACGACTTCGAACGCAGCGTCTTCCCCGCGCACCCCGAAATCCCCGCCCTCAAAGAAGAATTCTACCGCCGTGGCGCCCTCTACGCCGCAATGTCCGGATCCGGCTCGGCCGTATTTGCTTTATTCCCCGCGAATGTCTAAATTCGCATCATGAAACCTAGACTAAAATACCTTGTAGCGTGTCTGCTGCTGGCCATTCCGTTTATCTGCGGAGCGCAGACAACCAAGGTACGCGGTCGGGTCACCGACGAAAACGGCGAGGGAATCCCCTTTGTCGGCGTCTATTTCAAGGGTACTACCGTTGGCATCACAACCGATCTCGAGGGTTACTACAACATCGAAACCCGCGATCCGCAGTGCGTCGTGCTGGCAGCCCAGCTGCTGGGCTACGATACCCGCATGGCGATGGTCAACTACGGCACTTTCAACGAGATAAACTTCGTTCTGCCCCTGACCGACAACCGCCTCACCGGGGCCAGGGTGCGAGCAGACAACAAGAAAGCCAGGGAACTTCTGGCCAATATCCAGAAGCATCGCTCCACCAACGACCCTGATGCACACCAGCAGTATGAGTGCGAGGTCTACAACAAGATGGAGCTGGACCTCACACATCCGGCAGAGCAGCTGGACGGCAAGCGCTTCCGCAAGGAGTTCGGATTCGTGTTCGACTACATCGACACCTCCGCGGTGTCCGGCGTGCCCTATCTGCCGGTGATGATTTCCGAGACGGTGGCAGAGCGCAAGCACCGCAGCAATCCGGAATTCAACACCGAAACAGTGCTTGCAAACCGCATCTCCGGGCTCAACCCGGACGGCAACAACATGCTCAGCCAGTTCACCGGCTCGCTTCATCTCAAGATCAACTTCTACCGGCCCTTCATCAATGCCTTCGACGTGCAGTTCCCATCGCCTATCTCGGAAACGGGGCTCCTCTACTACAACTACTATATCATTGATACACTGAAGGTTGATGAGCGCAAGACCCTGCTTGTGCGCTATCATCCCAAGCAGTTGGTTTCTACCCCGGCATTCGATGGAGAAATGCGCATAGACTGCGAGGACTTCGCCCTGCGGAGCATCCACGCCAACATGAAGAACACCACCAATGTGAACTGGCTCAGGGACCTTGTGCTGGATTCGGAGTATGAACGCATGCCGGATTCCACATGGTTCTACAAGTCGGACAAGTTGTACGTGGACCTGTCGATGTCGCTCCGGGATTCTTCCAAGATGCTGTCCTTCATCGGAAAGAAGGATATGCGATATTCCAAGGTCCGCTTCGAACTCGGCGAGAAACTCAGGTCCGGAGTCGGCATGGTGAGGGTCGAGGAGAATGCCAGCAAGAAGGATGAAGCCTTCTGGGCCTCCGCCCGCCCCGAAGCCCTTTCGGAGAAGGAGCAGGAGATATACAACATGGTGGACAAGATCCAGACCGTGCCCTTCTACAAGAGCCTCTACGAGATAGTCTATACCGCTATCAACGGTTATTACGAGGTGGGTAAGATTGGCTTCGGGCCATACTTCAAGCTGCTTAGTTTCAATGCTTTAGAGGGGTTGAGGCCGCAATTCGGCATGCGCACTTCCAAGGAATTCAGCCTCACCGACCGCTTCACCGTCTACGGGGCCTACGGCACCCGGGACAAGACCCTGAAAGGCGGCGCTACCTGGGAACATCTATTCGGCCGCATCCCGGAGCGGAAGCTTACTCTCTCGGCAAAGTACGACGTCTACCAGATGGGCAGCGCCGCAGCCAACTCCATAGGCGAGGGCAACATCCTCGCCACCATCTTTGGCGGCAGCTACAACAACAAGCTCTGCATGATGTCGTCGTTCGCCGGCAGCTATGCGCATGAGTTCTCCACCCGGGTTAACGGCGAGATAGGCTTCAATTTCAAGCGCTTCTATCCCAACGAAGCCGGATGGCTGCCGGAAATCCGCCAGGTCTCCTTCTACGCCCCCGACTCCACCAAGATACACAGCGTGGCGGCAAACGAGTTCTATGTTGCTTTGCGTCTTTCGAAAGATGAGACGGTGAACCGAGGGCTCTTCAAGAAGCAGTACGTCTATTCCGACTATCCGTCCGTAACCTTCTCGCTCGCCGGTTCGGTATCCGGCCTCAGGCCCGGGGACTATAGCTATCTGCGCCCGGAATTCACCATGCGCTGGAGCCCCCGCGTGCCTCCGTTCGGCACGTCGAAAATATATGTGAACGCCGGCAAGATATATGGGCACGTGCCCTATCCGCTGCTGCACTTCCACGAAGGGAACAGCACCTATCTGCTGAACCGCTTCTCTTTCGCATGCATGGAGTTTATGGAGTTCGCCTCAGACGAATGGCTGACCGTGTTCTGGAACCACTGCTTCAACGGATTCTTCTTCGGTAAACTCCCTGTAATCAGGAAGTTGGGGTGGCGGGAAGAGGTGTCTGTGCGTGCCACCTGGGGCTCATGCTCCTTCGAGAACAACGGCAATCTGGCTAAGATATCTGCTGCCGACATGCAGGCGCCCATGTTGTTCCCGAACGGCACTTCTACTCTTGGCAAACTGCCATACGTGGAGTTCGGCGCCGGCATATCCAACATCCTGAAATTTATCCGCGTAGACTGCTACTGGCGCGCTACCTACCGCAACGAGCGCTACGTGGTGGTTGACGATCCAACCAAACCCCATAACGGGCTTGACCGTCTCAAGACCCCTAATTTTGCCGTAAAGATCGGCGCTGAATTCAAGTTCTGAGAGCGCTTACACCGATACGATACCATTGGCTGCAGCTGTGGCGACGCATTCCACGATGCTGTCCAGACCGAACTTGCCCTTGATGCGCTCTTTGTAGCTGTCTACGGTGTTGACGGTAATATCCAGCGCAGAAGCAATCTGGGTGTTGCTGTAGCCGGACGAGGTCAGTTGCAGCACTTCCTGTTCGCGTGGCGTAAGTCCCTGGGGCTTGCGGGCGTTGAGGTTTTCCCTTCCGCCGAAAATGCGGAGAATCCTCTCAGAATCAATTGTTTCCCCGAAAAAGAGGCAACGGCCGTCGGCCACGTCGCAGATGGCCTTTACGATGGATTCGGGTGAGGAATCCTTGGCCAGATAGGCGCAGGCGCCGGATGTGATGGCTTTCAGGATGTAGGCCGGAATCTTATAGTGGGACAGCACCATGGCCTTCACGCTAGGGAAGGCTTCGCGGAGGATGCCAAGCAGGGTAAGGCCATCGGTTTCCGCCTCCAGAGTTATGTCCACTACTGCAATGTCGGTTTCGGGGTGGGAGTTGAGGTATGCAACTGCAGCACCCGGAGAGGCTACGGACTCGATGCTCCCGAAGGATGGCTCTGCCGACAGAGCCAGTTTCAGCCCCATCACGAATACGGCTGAATCTTCTACTAAAAGGACGTTAATCATAAGTCAATCGTTATTTCGAGGCCTCCTTCGGGCCGGTTTTCCATCTGAATGGAAGCCCCCAGCTTATCCAGCAACTCGCGGGTGATGACGAGCCCGAGGCCGTGCCCCCAGTGCGCGTCGCCTTCTTTTATCCCCGGCCCTTCGTCGAGGATGGTAATCCTTTCTCCGCGGGCCTGCAGAAGCACTTTTCCTCCTTCCGGGCTTGCCTTGACAGCATTGTCCAGCAGGTTCCGGAGCACGGTGAGAAGCATGTTGCGGTCGGTGCGTACGCTAAGTCCGGAGGGGATGTCCACCTCTACCGACTCGCCCTTCTGCACGCTGCTCACAGCTTCTGCCGCCAGCGCCGTCATATCCTCTTCCCGCATCACCGGTTCCAGCGTCCCCTTCTGGTTCAGAGACCACAGGAGGAGATTCTCCAGCAGGTTGTACGCGTTATCTGCGGATGCCGACAAGGCCTCCAGGGCGCTTTTCAGCTGCTTCGAAGACAGCCCGTCGGCCTGAGAGAGCAGCTGGTGCGCCAGAAGGCGGTTGCCGGATACAGGGGTCCTGAGGTCGTGGGAGATGATGGAGAAGAGCTGATTGCGCTTGTCCAACTCTTTTTCCAGAAGCCGGCGCTCCCGAAGCTTGATCACCAGATATATGATAGCGGCGACCAGTAGGATGTATCCCAGAATGAATGGCCAGCGAAGCCAAAAGGGCAAGGGAATACGGATTACCCGCCGGGTGGACTCCCCGCGGTCCCATCTGCCAAAAATGTCGGAACTCTGCTCCTGGAGGGTATAGCGCCCAGGGCGGACGTCGCCCTGAAAACCATTGAACATCCCATCTGCCCATTCCCCATCGTTGAGGCGGTAGCGGTGGCGGATAAGGCTCTTGAGCGGCAGCCCCCCTCTGCCCTGGACCGACAGCAGGCTGTCGGGATGGAAAGCCGCAGCACCGGCCGCGCCCCCGAAGGCCAGGAAACCATCGGAAAGCTTGCAGGAAACGCGCTCTCCGTAGATGTCGGAAGGGAAACCGAGCTCTTTGGGGACGCGCCCCGTGCTGCCATCCGTGTCGATGAAATACAGCCCGTCTTCTGTTCCCGCCCATAGGCGGCCTTTGGCGTCTGACTCCACCGACTGCACCAGCATTCCATCCAGGTAATGCTCCCCGGAAGGGCTCCAAAGCCCGCTGCGGGTAGACGCCCAAATCGCGCCGTCAGGCATGAGGCAAAGGTCGGTGATGTAGTCGTCGGGGATGGAGGAATTCCCCCGGAAGTATTTGGTAACCAGCCCCGTTTCTTTGTCGATTATGTTCAGTCCGGCCTGGGTGGTGGCATAGACCAGATTGCCCTGAAGGTCTTCGAGAAGTCGGCTGCCAAGCCGCGAACTTACATAAATATTGGAATCCACCTGCGGTGAAGGATAACGGAAGGGGCTCAGCCAACGGGGAGGCAGGCTGCGGCGGGCGCGTCGGTCCCATTCGTTGAGGCCCACTCCCTCCCAGGTAACCACCCAGAAGCGGCCCTGGCTGTCTTCCAGGAAGTCCGAAATCCAGTTGGCCCCATCCAGGTGCCGGGCTTCCTTCTGCTCTTCGGGAAGCGGGCCGGAGAGACGCTCCTTATGCATTCTGCCATCTTTCCAGACCTCCCATCCGGTATTGTTCCAAAGGCCCCGGTAGACTGTGCCCTCGCGGTCTTCGTAGAGGGCCGAAACGCGTTCTTCGGCCGTGCCTATCCAGAGTTTTCCGTTATGATCCTCCAAAAGGGCAGAAACCTGGGCGGTGGAGATGAGCCTCACCTGCTGCAAAGCAGAAGAAAGCACGGAGAGGCCGTTGTCGCCACCTGCCCAGATATTGCCCTGAAGGTCTTCGAATATGCAGTAGAGTTCGCCGGAAGACAGGCTGGACGGGTCGTCTGCCTTGTGGCGGAATACCTTAGTTTGTTCCGGATGGACGGTGTCCACTATGCCCAGCCCGTAGGAGCCTGCCGCCCACAGCCTTCCTTTGCTGTCTGTAAGCAGCCGGGCGTGTGCGATGGGAAGGCGGCCGTGCGCAATCGCCTTACTGTCCTCATAGGAATAGAGGATAGAGGTATGGTCGACGAAGTAGTAGAGTTTTCCTCCGGCTTCGGCGTAACTCCCGGGGCACAAGCCGTCATGCCCGAGAGGATGCGTGATCTGAGGTTTCTCCCTGTCCCCGATGAACTGATAGTGGACCAGGCGGCCGGCCAGCCAGAGTCTGCCGTCCGAGGCCTCGTATATCTGATAATAGGGATAGTCGCCTTCCGAATCCCTCTTGTCGTAGAAGCAGCGGGCCTCTTCCCGGATGCCATTCTTGAAAGATAGTTTCAGCAGCAGGGTGTCGCCCACTGTGGCCCATACGTAGCCGTCCGAGTCGGTGGTGAGTGCCCGGATATTGCCTGCGATGCAGTCATCCTCCACTCTCAACCCTTCTGCAGTCCCAACCCACAGGCGGTTTTGCCTGTCCACCGTGAGGGCATTCACCCTTCCGTAGTCCTTCCAGCTCCTGAAACTTGTGCCGTCATAGCTTGCAAGGCCGTTCCTGGTGCCTATCCACAGAGTGCCGCCGGAGTCCTGGGCGATGGCATACACCGTATTGGACGGCATGCCGTCGGCCGCGGAGTAGTTCACAAAGCGCGGCCCCGTCATCAACAGTGAAAGTATGAAGAACAGGCATTTCATTCTTTGGCAAAGATATCATTTCCTTCCGAAAAATCATTGAAAATCAGACTCTTGTGGTGGAATCCGCCACAAGGTATTCGTTAAGGCCGGCTAACTTTGCAGAAAACATGCATACGTATGAAAACAAAACTGTTAACCATTCTGGCCATCGCAATGGCCCTTCTTTCTTCCTGCGACAAGTTCGGAGGGTCCGATAATAACGCCAAGGTGACTTTCCGCAAAGCCAACATCGCCGGTTCCAATATGCTTGCCCTGGCACAGGGCACAGGCACCGCCACAAAGGCCGAGGGCGACATTTCAATCGGCCCCAAGGCCCTTTACACCGTATCCGAGGATGGAACGATGGTACAGGTCTCATATGATATAGATGTAGAAGGCGTCAACGGAGAGGTTGCCGAGACCATAAAGGCCGAACTTATAATCTGCCCCAATTTCATCTTCCCGGTGGGAGAAGGCTGGATATGGCTTGCAAACTGCCACATGGACGTTAAAGAAGGATGGTCAAACGGCACGATCCCGCAAGGTTCCGCACGGTCGGCCCTTAGCAAGATAATCAACGGGTTCAGCGAAGAGTATCACGATCGCCACGGCGCACACTACCTGATCCGAAAGAGCGACGGCGCCCTGTTCGAGTGGACATTGGAGGCGGGCGCTCCCAACGGGATGGACGACG
>DGUE01000121.1 GCA_002393895.1 Bacteroidales bacterium UBA4318 | reverse complement strand
CGACTCCCTTGTCATTCCGAACGAAGTGAAGGAATCCCCCGACACCCTCGTCACCCCGCCCGACACCCTTGCCGCCCCCGACACCCTCGCTCCGGCCCCCCGCGTACCCTCCAAGTACGAAATCCGCCGCCAGCAGCAGAAGGCCAGGCAGGCTGCAAAGGACTCCGTCTACCAGGCGAAACAGGCCGCCCGTGAGGCCCGCTGGGCAGTAGCGGACTCCATCGATGCGGCAAAGGCCGCCGTGAAAGAGCAGAAAAAGCAGGAAAGGAAAGCCGCCCGCGACGAGAAGGCCAGGCAGAAGAGGCTGAAGCAGCAGGAGATAGACCAGCGGAAGCTGGAGAAGTATGTGGAGCGCTATCGCAAGAAGTATGAGCGCCAGAAGGCCAGGGAAGCTCTGAAGGCCGAAAAGGCGGCCGCCAGGAAGAAGACGGAGACGCCTGAAATACCCGAGATAGAAGATCAACAAAGCGACAATACAGATGGAACAGATTCTGGACAGATTCCTGAGGTACGTCCAAGTGGACACCCAGAGCAACGAGGAGTCCGAAAGCCAGCCCTCGACGAGCAAACAGTTGAACCTGCTTCGTCTCCTGACGAAGGAACTGAATGACCTTGGCGTAGAGGCCAGTCTCGATGAATATGGCTATGTGATGGGCCGCATCCCTTCGAATGTGGATGCTGACGTGCCTGCGGTGGGCTTCATCGCCCATGTGGATACCGCTCCCGATGCCTCCGGCGAGAACGTCAAACCCCAGATAATCAAGGGCTACGACGGCTCCGACATCCCCCTGAAGGGCGTGCCCGGGCTTTCGCTCAGAACCTCGGAATTCCCGGAACTGCTCGCGCACAAGGGCGAGACCATCATCACCACCGACGGCACCACCCTGCTGGGCGCGGACGACAAGGCCGGCGTGGCCGAGATCATGGACGCGGTGCAGTACATCATGGCCCATCCCGAGTTCAAGCACGGCCCCATCCGCATTGGTTTCACTCCCGACGAGGAGATAGGCCGGGGTGTGGTGAAGTTCGACGTGCCCAAATTCGACGCCACATACGCCTACACCATGGACGGCGGCGAGGTGGGGGAACTTGAGTTCGAGAACTTCAACGCCGCATCTGCCAAGATTCACATCCAGGGCTGCAATGTGCACCCCGGTTACGCCAAGGGCAAGATGCGCAATGCCATCCTGATTGCCCAGGAACTGAATTCCCTGCTGCCTGCCGACCAGCGTCCGGAGCACACCCAGGATTATGAAGGTTTCTTCCATCTGATCTCCATCAAGGGAAGTGTGGAAGAGGCAGACATCGCCTACATAATCCGGGACCACTCCCGCGAGCTCTTCGAGAAGAAGAAGACTGTGATGCAGGAGTGCGTGGATTTCATCAATTCCCGCTATGGCGCACTCACCGCCACCCTGGTGCTGAAGGACCAGTACTACAACATGCGCGAGCAGGTGGAGCCCCACTATAAGATTATCGAGATCGCGATGAAAGCGATTGCAGACGCGGGCGTCACTCCCAAGGTCCAGCCCATCCGCGGCGGCACCGACGGCGCCAACCTCTCCTTCCGCGGCCTGCCCTGCCCCAACATCTTCGCCGGCGGCCTGAACTTCCACGGCAAGTTCGAGTGGGTGCCCCTGGAATCTATGGAGAAGGCCTCGCAGGTGATTCTGAACATCCTGCAAGGCTTCCTGTCTATTTCTTGAGGCTGGCGCGAATCATATAGAACACCAGCAGCAGGAAGGGGATGATGGCGATGGCTTCCGCGCCGGAGGCCAGATGCCCGGCGGCGACAGAATTCCAGCCGCTCAGGAACCAATCCACCCCCGCGAACTTGAGAATCGCCGAAACTACCCCCATCAGCGCACCGCCGGCGATGAAGCCGGAGGCTATCAGCGTGCCCTTTTCCTGGCGCGCGGAATTCACAGCCTCGTCCTTGCTGCGGCTGCTCACATACCAGCTGATCGCACCGCCCACGAGCAGGGGCAGGTTGAGGTCCAGGGGGATGAACATGCCGAGGCAGAAGGCCAGGGCGGGCACTTTGAATACGGTGAGGAGGATGGCGATCGCGGCGCCGATGCCGTAGAGCAGCCAGGGCGCACTTCCACCATTCATCATCGGCTGTATCACCGCCGCCATCGCATTCGCCTGCGGGGCCACCAGGGCGCCTTCACCCACGAATCCGTAGGTCTTGTTCAGCACCAGCATCACTCCGCCCACGGTCGCCGCGGCCACCAGCGTGCCGAGGAACTTCCAACTCTCCTGCTTTGCCGGGGTGGTGCCAAGGTTGTATCCTATCTTGAGGTCGGTGATGAATCCGCCCGCCATGCTGAGGGCCGTGCAGACCACTCCGCCGATGACCATCGCGGCCACCATTCCGGCATTGCCCTTCAGGCCCACTGCCACCAGCACCAACGCGGTGATTATCAGGGTCATGATAGTCATTCCGCTGACGGGGTTGCTGCCCACGATGGCGATAGCATTCGCGGCCACGGTGGTGAAGAGGAAGGAGATGACCGCCACTATCAGCAGGCCCACCAGCGCCTGCCAGACGTTATCTACCACTCCGCCGAAGGCGAAGAAAGCGAACACGGCCAGCAGCGCCAGCACTATCCCCGTGACAACGGTCTTCATCTTTATGTCCCGGTCGGACTCCTCTACCTTTGCGCCGGCCCCGCCTTTCTTGCTGAACTCGCTGACTGCCAGGCCCATGGCGCTCTTGATGACGCCGGCGTTGCGGATTATGCCGATGATGCCGGCGGTGGCGATACCGCCAATACCTATATGTCGCGCGTACGTGCGGAAGATCTCATCCGCGCTCATCTGCCCAATGGTCTGCGCGATGCCGCTGCCCATGAAATCCAGCACCTGGCCGCCCCAGAAGAGGTTGAAGCCGGGAATGATAATCAGCCACACCAGCAGGCTGCCGAGGCAGATGATGAGGCTGTATTTGAATCCGATGATGTAGCCGAGGCCGAGCACAGCCGCCCCGGTATTGAGCTTGAGCACCACCTTTGCCTTGTCTGCCACCACGTGCCCGACACGCAGGAAGGCGGTGGAGATAGTCTCGCCCCAGGCGCCGAAGGTGGCGATGGC
>DGUE01000109.1 GCA_002393895.1 Bacteroidales bacterium UBA4318 | reverse complement strand
AACGTGCCGGAAAGCAAGATTTTCCGTCCTGCAGCCTGGAACGCCTTCGGAATGGACAAGGAAGGAGCCGACTACCGCGCCTGCGCCAACTTCGGACCTATTTACAAGTAAGCGCGCTTACTTGTAAATAGGTCCGCTGGTCGCAAGCTCCGATTGCGTGCGCCGGGGCGATTTTGCGTGCCCTGTCAGTCATCTGTCGGGAACACGCCTTTGTGCGTTTTCACTTCACCGGAACCTCGCACCTTGCTGGAAACGCTGACGATATTGCCATAGAGGTCCACATCCCCGCTGCCGTTTACCGTGGCGGTGACTTCACGCACTTCGCGGCAGACAAGCGTGACATCGCCGCTGCCGTTGATCTTGACATCTGCCGAAGCCGCGGTCAAAGCTTCCACTTCGATGTCGCCCGAACCGTTTATATTGCAGGACAGGTTTTTGCATTCGACTTTGTCGGCTTCAATATCGCCGCTGCCGTTGATGGAAAGGGAAAGATTGTCTGAATCGAGGACATTCCTGACTTTGAAGTCGCCGGAACCATTTACCTTGACGGCATTCAATTCAGGGGAACTCACAGTGAATACGACCTTGTTTCTGGTGCTGAAGCCGGTGCCGCGTTCAATTCCCAGACACAACGCACCGTCCCTTACCTCCACTTTGAAAACATCAATGAGATTCTCATCGGCGGAAAGCACCACTTTCTGCGGGCCCTGGGTGAATACTACATCAAAGGAACCGTTGAGCCTGACAGCATCGAACGGAGCCGTATCGAAAGATTTTTCGACCTTCACCCCGTTTCCTTTAACATGCTTGCCCGGAGAAACCATGATAAAACCGCAGGCGAGTATCGCCAATAAGGCAAATAACAATATCTTCTTCATATCGCAAATATAATGTTTTGTCAGATAATCTGACGCACATGCCCGGAGAATGTTACAATCATTTGTGCGAATGGATGGAATTAGGTAATTTTGTGCTCTAAGTCCACAACAGGAGATTTGAAAAAACTAATTGCATTTTCCGCCACTCTGATTCTGAGCCTTCCCATGATTGCGCAGAAGGGAGACGGGATAGTCAAGTCCGGGCTCAGCCTCGGGCCTTTCCCGGCCCTGGCGTACGATGCCGACAAGGGCTTCCAGTTGGGCGGAGTGCTGATGCTGTTCGACTATGGCACGGGAGAGAACTATCCCGCTCTCGATTCCAAACTCTACACGGAGCTTTCCTTTTTTACGAAAGGGTCCAAGATGATACAGCTCCGCTACGACAACAGCAAGCTCATTCCGGGGGTGCGCATCTGCACAAACTTCCGCGCCAACATCGACAAGGCCTTCAATTTCTACGGATTCAACGGCTATGAGATGAACTTCGACGCATCGCAGCTCAATCCCTTCTACCGTTACTCCCACTACGAATATCTTTTCAAATCCGACTTCATCGGAAGGCTCCGCGGGGCCCTCAGCTGGGAGGCGGGGATCTATGCAAGTTACTACAGGCTCGGCAGCATAGACTATGCGAACGTCAACAAGGGAAAGGACGCTTCGGAAATCTTCCCGGAGACGATGCCCACCCTCTACGATGCCTACAAGGCAAGCGGGGTGATATCGGAGGCGGATGCCGACGGAGGGTTCTCTTCCGGACTGCGCCTGGGCCTTCTCTACGACACCCGCGACAAAGAGGGCGCTCCTTCACGGGGGATATGGGCAGAGGGACATGTACTGCTCGCTCCCTTCAGCGAGACGCCCTTCTACCGCTATTCCCTCACCTGGAGGCATTATCTGCCCCTGATTCCGAACGACATCCTCACCCTCGCCTATCGCTTCAACTACGAGGGCACCTTCGGGCGGCAGGCCCCATTCTACGTGCTTCCCTACATGACATTCATGGGGCAGCGCACGGACCTTGAGGGCATGGGAGGATGCGACACGGCCCGCGGCGTGCTCCGTGCGCGCGTGGTCGGTCTCGACATGGGCTGCGCCACCGCCGAACTGCGCTGGAGGTTCGCATCCTTCACCCTGTGGAACCAGAACATCGCACTCGGAGCGAATCTGTTTACGGATGCCACCAGGGTATTCAGAGGGCTGGATATCAGTTCCCTGCCGGGGACTCTTCGCGAAGTATTCCCTTCCGCCGACGCCGATGTGAAGCTGCTCGGCAGTTCCCGTGAGCGTCTGCACTCCACCGTCGGCACCGGAGCGCGCCTGATAATCAACGAAAATCTGATAGTCGCGGGCGATCTGGGCTTCCCTTTAAACAAACAGGACGGGGATGCCCCCGCCCTGTATCTCGGCCTTGATTATCTCTTCTAATGCTCCTGGTCGGTAATTCTTTGTAGGACCGGGAGCACCTAAAGCAATTCTTTAATATAATCTTCAATAGCTTCCGGGGCGACGGTAGGTTCGAAACGGGCTACCGGCTGGCCCTTGCGGTCTACGAGGAACTTGGTGAAATTCCACTTGATGTCGGGGTTGGAGGCGTACTCCGGATCAGCCTTGGAGAGCATTGCATCCATAAACTTCGCGGTCTCCCCTTCCCCGAATCCGGCAAAAGGTTTCAGGGTCCAGAGCCACTTCATCACGGGGTTCGCCTTAGGGCCATTCACATCCGACTTGGCCATCAGAGGGAAGGTTACGCCGTGGTTCAGGCGGCAGAACTCTTCTATCTCCTCGTTGGAGCCGGGCTCCTGGCCGCCGAACTGATCACAGGGGAAGCCGAGCACCACCAGGCCCTTATCCTTATACTTCTGGTAGAGGGCCTCCAGGCCATCGTACTGGGGAGTGAAGCCGCACTTGGAAGCGGTGTTCACCACCAGCA
>DGUE01000043.1 GCA_002393895.1 Bacteroidales bacterium UBA4318 | reverse complement strand
AACCCATATTGGAAACCTCGCAGCAGCACCAGCAACCGTTAGCTTTAAGCTCCTTAGCATCATCCTCAGAAAGCTCATTCTGGAATGCGCAAGGGAGGGCGATGTCGCAAGGCACGCTCCAAGCCTTCTTGCCGGCGACGAACTGGGTCTTGCCGGGGAACTTGACTGCCATATCCTCAACCTTGTTGCGGTTGGAGGCGCGCATGTCGAGCATGTAATCGTTCATCTCGGGAGTCATTCCGTCGGGCACTATGCAAACGCCGTCCGGGCCGGAGATGGCAACCACCTTTGCGCCGAGCTGGGTAGCCTTCTTGACTGCTCCCCATGCCACATTGCCGAATCCGGAGATGGCAACCTTCTTACCCTTGATGTCGTGGCCTGCCTTATGGAGCAGGTGCTGGGTGAAGTAAAGAGCTCCGAAACCGGTTGCCTCGGGACGGAGGATGGATCCTCCCCAGGTCATTCCCTTTCCGGTGAGAACTCCGGTATGGTACTCGCGAGCGAGTTTCTGGTACATTCCGTTCAGGAAACCGATTTCGCGGCCACCAACGCCCACATCGCCCGCAGGGATATCCTGGTCGGGGCCGATGCAGCGCCAGAGCTCAAGCATGAAGGCCTGGCAAAAACGCATGATTTCAGCATCGCTCTTGCCCACGGGGTCGAAATCCGAACCGCCCTTCGCACCGCCCATGGGGAGGGTCGTAAGGGCATTCTTGAATGTCTGTTCGAAGCCCAGGAACTTGAGCATGGAAGGAGTGACGGCCTTATGGAAGCGGAGACCTCCCTTGTAGGGGCCGATCGCGCTGTTGAACTGCACGCGGTAGCCGAGGTTGGTCTGGACTTCACCCTTGTCGTCGATCCAAGTGACGCGGAAAGTGAAGATACGGTCAGGTTCGACCATCCTCTCCACAATCTTGGCCTTCTCGAATTCGGGATGCTGATTGTAAACTTCTTCAATACTTTCGAGCACTTCCTGCACTGCCTGGAGGTACTCGCTTTCCCCAGGATGTTTCGCCTGGAGCATCGCCATTATTTCCGACGTTTTCATTTTGTGTTATTAAAAGGTTTGGTATTATTTCACTTCCCATATGGATCCGCTGTGGAGCAGGTCGTCCATACAATGGATTTTCGATTTGGTCATCACGTCCTTCACCTGGTCGCGCACGCCGTCGTCGTAGGTAACGTCCTTGACGTCCCTGATAACTCCCAGTGCCACAGGGAATTCCGGATACTTCATATTTGCGAGCATCATGTGGATGCCGGCGTTCTCGCAGTGGGCGTCGTGCACCAGGATATCGTCGAGCGTATATCCGTCCTGCCCGATGGTGACCACCTTGAGCCCGAGTCCGTCCAGCACGAGGCCCTTTTCATGGTCTTTGCCGAACAGCATCTTCTCGCCGTGACGCAGGATGATGGTACGGTCGGCGCGGGTGGCGGGATCGGATATGTCGCGGTGCGCTCCATCATTGAATATCACGCAGTTGGTGAGCATTTCCATCACGGAAGTGCCGTCGTGGAGGGCTGCCGACGTCATGATCTCTTCGTTGAGCTTGAGCTCCACATCCAGGCTGCGGGCAAAGAAGGTTCCCTTGGCGCCGAGCACGAGCGATCCCGGATTGAAGGGATGCTCAACGGTGCCGTAAGGAGAGGTCTTGGTGATAGCTCCGAACTTGGAGGTAGGCGAATACTGCCCCTTGGTGAGCCCGTAGATCTGGTTGTTGAAGAGGATTATGTTGATGTCGATGTTGCGCCTGATGGCGTGGATGAAATGATTGCCGCCGATTGCCAGGGCATCGCCATCACCGCAGGCCTGCCATACCGTCAGCCAGGGATTTGCTACCTTGATGCCGGTGGAAATGGCTGTTGCGCGTCCGTGGATGCTGTGGAAGCCATAGGTATCCATATAATAAGGAAGTCGCGAGGAGCATCCAATGCCGGATACCACCACGTAGCGTTCCTTCTCGTAGTTAAGGGCGGAACTAACCTTGGGGAGCGCCCTCTGGAGGGCTGCCAGCACGGCGTGGTCGCCGCAACCGGGGCACCAGCGCACTTCCTGGTCGGATTTGAAATCTTTGAAAGACAGTGTTGCCATATTACAGAGCCTCCTTAATTGCGGCCACGAGCTCGCTCACGAGGAAGGGCTGACCCTGGACCTTGTTGAACTTCAGTATCTTGCTGTCCGGGAAGAGCCCGAGCAGGTAATTCGCGAACTGTCCGCTGTTGAGCTCGCACACCAGCACCTTTTCGAAACCGGAAAGGATCTCGCCGGTATTGCGGGGAACGGGATAGATGTAGTCGAAATGCACGCGGGAGAGTTCCAGACCCTCTGCGCGGACTTCGTTCACAGCCGAGAGAATATGGCCGTAGGTGCCACCCCAACCCACAACCAGGAGTTTGCCCTTCGCAGGGCCGTCCAACTGGAGTTCGGGGATGAAGTCTGCAATCTTCTGCACCTTTGCCTCACGCTCAGCCACCATCAGCGCATGATTGGCGGGATCGGAAGAGAGCACTCCGTTATGGTTCTTTTCCAGACCGCCTACACGGTGTTCGAAGCCTCTCTGCCCGGGAATGGCCCACTTGCGCACCAGAGTCTTGGCATCGCGCTCGAAGGGCTTGAACTTTCCGTCTTCAGGCAGGCTGGTTGCAAACGGGGGCTTTATTGCGGGGTAATCCTTCATGGAAGGAATCAGCCAGGGCTCACTGCCGTTGCCAAGGAACCCCTCGGAAAGCATCATCACGGGGGTCATGTGCTCCAGGGCTATCTTGGCAGCATTGAAGGCAGTATCGAAGCAGTTGGACGGAGAATGCGCTGCCACCACGGGGATGGGGCATTCGCCATTACGGCCATACAGGGCCTGGTTCAGGTCCGTCTGCTCCGTCTTGGTGGGGATACCCGTGGAAGGGCCGGCACGCTGCACGTCCACAACCACCAGGGGAAGCTCCGCCATGACTGCCAGTCCCAGAGCTTCGCTCTTCAGCGAAAGACCGGGGCCGGAAGTGGTGGTGACCGCCAGATTACCGGCATATGCGGCGCCGATAGCGGTACAGATGCCCGCAATCTCGTCTTCAGCCTGCAAAGTCTTGGCTCCCAAGCTCTTGTGGATTGCGAGTTCTTCCAGGATATTGGTAGCCGGCGTGATAGGATATGATCCGCAGAACAGCGGCAGACCGCTCTTCTCGGATGCTGCGAGCAGGCCCCAGGCAGTGGCCTGGTTGCCGGTGATATTGCGATAGAAACCCTTCTTGGGATGAGCCGGTTCAATATGATAGGTATTGGCTATCATCTGCATGTTGGATGCATAGTTGAAACCATCCTTCAGAACCTTCTTGTTGGGCTCGATCACCTCGGGATGCTTCTTTGCGAACTTCTTTTCGAGGTAGGTGTAGATATAGTCCAGGGGACGGTCGTAAATGAAACAGGCCATACCAAGGGTAAACATGTTTTTACACTTGCGTATAGCCTTTATGTCCATTCCGCTGTCCTTGAGGCTGAGTTCGGTAAGTTCCGTGATAGGGGCCACGATGAGCACCCTGTCCTCTACTCCGAGTTCCTCGAAAGGATTGTCCGTCTTGAAGCCTGCCTTGCGCAGGCCAGGTTCGTCGAAAGCGTTGGAATCTACCATTATCATGGCAGTGCGCTTGCACCATTTTGCATTAGCCATCAGCGCTGCGGGATTCATGGCCACCAGAAGGTCGCAGAAATCGCCAGGAGTGCTTACATTGTCGCTTCCTATATGCACCTGGAATCCGGACACGCCCGAAACGGTGCCCTGAGGGGCACGGATTTCCGCGGGATAGTCCGGGAATGTGGAAAGTTGGTTGCCGTAGATGGCGGACATATCCGCAAAAAGAGACCCGGTGAGCTGCATGCCGTCACCGGAATCTCCTGCAAATCTTATCACAACATCTTTGGCATCTAATACCTTGTGTTGCATTATAATAGTTTAATAGGTTATAGTTTTAATACTGTGGCCGGAGGTATGCTACTGTGCCGCCGCTGCCTGTGCCTTTGCGGCGAGTTCAGCCTGGAGGGCTTCCATGGTCCTGTCGGCAGGGATACCGAGGGCCTTGCGGCACTCAGGAGTGATGTCGGTGCTCTGGGTCTCGTCTATGTAGAGAAGAGCGCTGCGGTCGAACACGAATATGTAGCCGCCTGCCTTTGCAATCTCCTGCATCTTTTCCTGTGCCTTCTTGTAGATGGGCTCCATCAGCTTCTGCTGCTGCTCCTGGAGTTCCTGCTCCACATTCTGGCTGAATTCCTGGATACGCTGCTGGATCTGGGTGAGTTCATCTTCCTTGGTCTTGCGCGTGGCAGGAGTATAGCTGTTCACGTTCTGCTGATACTTCGAATACTTGTCCTGAAACTCGTTCATCATTTCCTGATAGGACTCCTGGGCATTCTTCTGCGACTCCTGAATAACGGCACGGGCCTGGTCGGACTCGGGCATGAGCTGCACAAGTTCCTGGAAATTCACATGAGCGAACTTCTGGGCCGAAGCTGCCACACCGATTAGCGATACCGCTGCAATCAAAAGAATCTTTTTCATATCTAAACTAAATTAAAATTGTTGTCCAATAATAAAGTGGAACTGGCTTCCGCCGTTCTGGGCGTCGTCGAATCCGTAACCCCAGTCGATGCCGAGCAGGCCCACCATCGGTAAGAAGATGCGCGCACCCACTCCGGCGCTGCGTTTGATCTGGAAAGGATTGAAATTCCTGATGTCCGACCAGCAGTTGCCTCCCTCGAGGAACACCAGCGCGAAGATGGTGCTGGAAGGCTGCAGGATGACAGGATAACGGAGTTCCACGGTGAATTTATCGTAAACGTTACCGGCATAAGCCTGGCCGTTGGCGTTGTATGTCGTTTTCTCGTAAGGAGTCAGGGAGTAGTTCTCGTATCCGCGCAGCGGGATTATATCCGAACCATAGGTTGTGTAGCCCGACATGCCGTCGCCGCCCACGAGGAAGCCCTCGAACGGGGAATAACCCCAGTTGCGGTTGTAGTAGCCCAGATATCCGAACTGGGCCCTGGTCATGAGGACGAGGTCCCCGATCAGCTTGGTATAGCTGGCTGCAGAGAACTTCCACTTGTGGTACTCGATCCAACGGAAGCGATGGTCCGAATCCCATTTGTTGTAGTCCACATCCCTCCAGCTGGCCACGGGCACACGCTCACCCTTTTCGTTGAAGCTGTGCTTGCGGAACAGCGAGAACGGAGGGGTCAGCTGCAGGCTGAACTGGAAGTCCGAGCCCGTGCGGGGATATATCTGCTGGTCCGTAGAGTTCCTGTTCAGGCTTACGGTATAGCTGAGGTTATGGGACAGGCCGTCGTCGAAGAAGAAATAACCCGACCACCAGTTGGTAAGTTTATATGTCTGCCAGCTCAGGCCGTTGTACAGGACGAAATAGTTGTCCGGCCATTTCAGACGGTTACCCAGCGACGCTGCAAAACCATAGATCTCCAGCATCCTGTCGTGGGAGAGATGTAAATAGGTTGAGTTGGTCTGACGGGTATAGTATGCGGACAGGCTAAGCGAGGTGGGTTTCTTTCCGAAAAGCCATGGCTCCAGGAAACTCGCAGAAAGGGCGGTGTAATAGGAGCCGTTGGTCTGGAAGCGGAAAGACAGGTTCTGGGCATCTCCAAGCGGCACAGGCCTCCAGGCGCTCTTGTCGAACATGCGGTGAGTGGAGAAGTTGTTGAAGGATACGCCGGCGGTAGCCACGAAGGTGCGGCCGCCCCATCCTCCGGAAAGTTCCAGCTGGCTGGAAGGCTTCTCGGTCACGTTGTACACCAGGTCCACCGTGTTGTTGTTCTGGTTGGGGATCATGGAATAGCCCTGCTGGCTCATGATGGATTCAGGGTCGAACTGGCCAAGGGATGCGATTTCACGTATGGAGCGCTCGAAATCGCTCTGGCTGAAAAGGTAGCCCGGACGGGTGAATATCTGCCGGCGCACTATCTTCTCGCTGGTTAGGTCGTTGCCGTTGATGACTATGTTGTTCAGAGTGGCCTGCTTGCCTTCGGAGATGCGCATCTCCACATCGACGGAGTCGTTCTGGATATTGGTCTCCACAGGAGTGACGCTGAAGAAGAGGTAGCCGTTGTCCCGGTACATCTTGGAGATGTCATATTCATTCTGCTTGCCGCCGCCGCGAAGGCGCTTTTCCATCGTGACTATATCGTATACATCCCCGGATTTGATGGAGAGTATCTGGTTCAGCTGGTCTGAATGGTAGACGGAATTACCCGTCCAGGTAATGTCCCTGAAGTAGTACTTGTCCCCCTCCTCAACGGTGATGTCGATCCCGAGCCTGCCCGGCTCTATGGTGTAGATGGAGTCCTTGACTATGCGGGCATCGCGGTAGCCGGCTTCGTTGAAGGCGCTGATGAGGGCTTTCTTGTCGTTGGGATATTCCTTGGGGTCGAATTTCTTGGTGTGGAAGAAGTTGTAGAACTTGGCGGACTTTGTCTTCTTCATGCTCTTGGCGAGTTTGTACTCCTTCACATGGTCGTTGCCGATGAAGTTGATTTCCTTCACCTTAACCTTTTCGCCCCTGTCCACGGCAAAATTCACGCGGATGGCCTTCTTGATGATGGTGTCTTTCTGCACCTCGGCCTTAACCTGGCAGTTCAGGAAGCCCTTTTCCGCATAATACTTCTTTATGATGCCGTAGCAGGTGGTTTCCACATAATCGGAAAACTCGCCGCCGCGGCGGAGGTTAAGGCGCTCCTGAAGGTCCTTCTTTTCGCCGGACTTGACTCCGGTGAAAGACCAGCGCGAAACCCTGGGACGCTCAACTATGATTATCTTGAGGTAGGCCGAGTCCCTGTCTGCACTGAGATGGTCGATCTCCATCGACACATCTTCGAAGTAGCGCTGAAGCCACAGGCGGCGGACAATCCCGGACATTTCTTCGCTCGGGACAGTGATATCCATTCCCTTCTGCAACCCCGTGAGGGAGATTATCTGGCTCTCGCTGAAATAGTTGTTGCCCTCTACGCTCACTCCCCCGACCTTATACTTCACAGGGTGGGTGTAGTCCACCTCCACTCCCCCTTCCTGGGCAGACAGCACCGCCGCCGAAAACAGCAGCACCGACAGGGCGATTATCTTTCTGATCTTCATTCCTTATTTAACTTTTCCATATCGCCTGTCCCGCGAAGCGAATTCCTCGAGGGCGGCCAGGAGGCTATCCTTTCTAAAATCAGGCCAAAGTGTATCCGTGAACACAAATTCGCTGTAGGCGGCTTGCCAGAGCAGGTAGTTGCTGATGCGTTTCTCTCCGGAAGTGCGGATGATAAGGTCCGGATCTGGGAAGCCGGCAGTCACGAGGTACGGCTCGATGCTGCTGCCACCTTCCGCGGCCATACGGTCGGCAGCCTGCTGTATGTCCCACTTGCCGCTGTAGCTCACAAACACTATCATGGTGAGGCCCGTGTTGGCGGATGTGGCTTCTTCCAGATGGCTCACCGCTTCGTTCAGCGTGGCAGAAAGCCTCGCGCGGTTACCCAGCACGACAAAGCGCACATTGTTGCGCATCATGGTCTCATACTCGGCAGCCACGGCCTTGAACATGAGTTTCATGAGTGCGTCCACCTCTTCCTGGGGCCGGCCCCAGTTCTCTTCCGAGAAAGCGAAGAGCGAAAGATAAGGAATCCCCCACTCCGCGCAGGCTTCTGTAATCACTCTCACACTCTCTATTCCTTCCGCATGGCCATAGGCGCGCTCTTTGCCGCGCTCCCTGGCCCAGCGGCCGTTACCGTCCATGATTATTGATATATGTGTTGGCAGTTTTTCTGGAAGCTTCATATCACTCTGCTGTGTTTCTAACGTCCTGCCCCCAGAAGAAACGGCTCTTGAGGGCATCTATGAAATTGGATTTGCCCAGGCTGACGCGCCTGAGCGGGAAGGGTGCGGTGGCCACTCGCACTACCGTGCCGCAAGGGATGGTGTAGCTGCGGTTGTCCATACTGAGGATCATATTGCCGCTGCGGGACTTTCCGCGAAGCACCACCTCCGCATTCGCGGGAATCACCAGCGGGCGAAGGTTGAGGTTGTGCGGGGCGACCGGGGTTATCAGCCTCACCGGCGCGTCCGGCAGGCAGATGGGGCCTCCCGCACTCAGGCTGTAGGCAGTTGACCCGGCGCTGGTGGCCACCAGCAGGCCGTCCGCCCAGTAGGTGGGGAGATGATTCCCGTTCACTTCAACATCCACCCCGAGCATTTCGGCAGTGTCGCGGTGCAGGCTGAGTTCGTTCACCGCATAAGGCCAGAAATCGGGGATGCCGGTGCCAAGGCACGACACCCGGAGCATATCCAGCTCCTCCACCTCCCATTTGCCGGAGAGGATTGCCTCCGCCGCGGCATCTGCAGTATTCGCAGCAAGGAATCCCATCCTGCCGAAATTGATGCCGAGGATAGGAACGCCCTGCTCCGCCACCAGATGGGCAACGCTGAGGAAGGTTCCGTCCCCGCCGAAACTAAGCACCATGACGGTATCCGGCTGCACCGTGCCTTCGGAAGGGATCTCATAAAGCGACACCCCCGCATCGGAGAGGCGTGAGAGGAACTTCTCTATGCGCGACTCGCCCTTGAGGGTGCTTTTCTTTATGTAATAACCTATTTTCATTTAAACTTACAAATTTAACATTTATTTACGATTTTCAGCCGTTTTTGCTACTTTTGTATCGTTATGACCAAATTAAGCGTCAATATCAATAAAATCGCAACTTTGCGTAATGCGAGGGGTGGCAACGTGCCGGATGTGACACGTGCGGCCCTCGACTGCGAAAGATTCGGTGCCCAGGGCATCACCGTTCATCCCAGGCCGGACGAGCGCCACATCCGCTACAGCGACGTGCGCGCCATCCGTCCCCTTCTTTCAACCGAATTCAACATCGAGGGAAATCCCATTCCCCAGTCGTTCCGGGATCTCGTGCTGGAGGTCGTGCCCGACCAGGTCACCCTGGTCCCCGATGCACACGACGCCATCACTTCCAATGCCGGATGGGACACCATCTCCAACCGGAGCTTCCTTACCGACATGTGCTCGCTTTTCCACAGCAAAGGCATACGCGTCTCCATCTTCATCGACCCCGTTCCGGAGATGGCCGTGGCGGCCAAAGCCTGCGGGGCGGACAGGGTGGAACTCTACACTGAGGCCTACGCTGCGCAGTATGCCGCCGGGCCCGGGAAGGCCATCGAACCCTACCTTCGCACTGCCATGGCGGCCAGGGATGCGGGCCTGGGCCTGAATGCAGGGCACGACCTGAACCTGGAGAACCTGGCATATTTCATCCGCACCATCCCGTGGACGGACGAAGTTTCCATCGGCCATGCCATCATCTGCGATGCCATCTACATGGGCCTCGAAAATACCATCAAAGAGTATTTGGCACGGATTTAGAATTATTTACGTATCTTTGTAGGCTCTACGCAGAAACAAAACAAATAAAAACAATACAATAATGAAGAAAATCGCTCTCATCATCAGCGCTGCAGCACTTGTGTTTGCCGCTGTCTCATGCAAAAATGCCAAGACCGCAGAAGGCACAGCAGAAACCGCAGTCAGCGAAGGCCCTGCAGCAGGCGCAATCGTCTATTTCAACCTGGACCGTGTGCTCGAAGAATACGACATGGCCAATGACCTCCGTTCCACCGTTGAAACCAAGGTGAACAGCATTCAGCAGGAGATCAACCGCCGCGGCTCCAAGCTCGAGAAAGACGTGAAGGCTTTCCAGGACAAGATCGACAAAGGCCTCCTTACCCGCAGCGTCGCCGAGGTCCAGGGCCAGAAACTCCAGCAGCAGCAGAACAGCTTCCAGCAGTATGCCGCCCAGAAGCAGCAGGAAATGGCTGAGGAGCAGCAGGTTATGCTCAACCAGATTGGAGATGCCATCAAGACCTTCCTCGATGAGTTCAACGCAGAGAAACAATATGCGATGATCATCAGCACCCAGGGTGCGGTCCTTCCCGCCCCCGTGGCAGCCGCCGACCCCGACCTGGACATCACCGATGCCATCCTCGAGGGGCTCAACGCCGCATACGTGAAGACCAAGGCAAAAGAGAACAAATAATTTGAAAATCGCCATCCTGTCCGCATTCCACCCCTTCAGGGGAGGTATCGCCCAGTTCAATGGAAACCTTTATCATGAGCTGGGGAAGATTGCGGATGTGAAGGCATTCAACTATTCCCGGCAATATCCGGGATTCCTCTTCCCCGGCAAGACGCAGTATGTGTCCGCCGGGGATGCTTCTTTTCCACTTCCCTCCGACGCGGTGCTCGATACGGCCAATCCCTTCAACTGGCCCGGTGCAACGAGGAAGATACGCGCTTGGCAGCCGGATCTGCTGTTGATGCGCTACGTGATGCCTTACTTCGCCCCCTCGCTGGGCTTCGTTGCACGCAGGTTAAAAGGCACAGGATGCAAGGTGGTGGCCATCGCCGACAACATCATCCCCCACGAGAAGCACATCATAGACAAGCCCTTCACCAAGTATTTCCTGGGCGGGCTGGACGGCTGCATCACGCTTTGCGACGCGGTTGAAAACGACCTTCGCCGCTGGGCCCCAGACCTGCCTTCCAAGGTTGTATTCCACCCGCTCTACACCCATTTCGGAGAGAAGCTCCCGAGAGAGGAGGCTGAGCGCATCCTGGGCCTTAGGCCAGGGATGAAGAACCTGCTCTTTTTCGGCCTGATCCGCGAGTACAAGGGCCTGGACATACTCCTGGAGGCCTTCGACACCCTGCCGGAAGACTACCAGTTGATTATTGCCGGGGAGTGCTACGGGCCTTTCGACAAGTATCAGGAGATGATAGACGCATCTGTGGCCAAGGACCGTATCCGGCTCTTCCGCCATTATGTGGACGATTCCGATGTAAAGTTGTACTTCTCCGCCGCCGACGTGACCGTGCTCCCCTACAGGAGCGCCACCCAGAGCGGGGTCAGTTCGGCATCCTACCACTTTGAGGTGCCTATGATTGTGACTGCCGTGGGAGGGCTCAAAGAGACCATAGGCGACACTGGCACTGGACTTGTCGCCCCGGAGCCCAGTCCGGCGGCAATTGCCGGAAAGATTACGGAATTCTTCGCAGATCCCTCCGTGCGGCTTAACTGCGTGGAGAGTATACGCAGGGAGTCGGCAAGGCTGTCCTGGAAACGATTCTCGGAAGAATTGCTTACATTTGCAGGAAAGTTATGATAAAGAGACTGTTTGCAATCATATTATTTGCCTTTTCGCTGGCCGGTTTTCAGGCTGCAGCACAGCAGTATGAGGCCCCTGAAGTGAAGATTTCGCAGGACAAGGTCCGAGTGAACGGCAAGAGTTTCTATGCCCACGTGGTAACTGAGAAGCAAACGCTGTACTCCATCAGCAAGGCATATAATGTCAGTTTGCAGGATATCTACGATTCCAACAAGAATCTTGATCTGGAGAATGCAGGGCTCAAGGTCGGGCAGGTCATTTTCATTCCTACCCAGCCGGCGGGGACTGCGATCCCTTCCGCGTCGCAGGGCGACCCGTTCCGGGAAAACCGAGAAGGAGCCGAGCGGAATGGAGCTCGCTCCAATTCCCGAGGCGACGACGAGGAAACCGAAGGTAATGCTTCAGGGACCGCAGTCCCCGCCGATACCAAGCCCAGAACCGAGCCCGCTACGTCAGGATCGCCCGCGATGGATCGCTGGCTGTTCCCCGGAAATAACCGCATGAAACCCGTCACGGAAGGGGAAACCGTTTCCTCCGCGTCGCAAAGCGACCCGTTCCGGGAAAATGCTCCGGAAACGGTTTCCCCTTCCGTTCCGAACCTGCAGCAGCCAGATTCGTTAAAAGTTCAGATCGATTCTTTAACTACGGCTGCAGATTCGCTGGATGCATTCGTGCTGGACATCCCGGAACGCATCAGCGCGGCACTCCTCCTGCCATTCACCAGCAGCAAGCACTCCGACAACACGGTCGATTTCTACTCCGGCCTCCTTCTTGCCGCACGCGACCTTGGGAAATCCGGCATCCAGATCGATATCGACGCCATTGACGTGCGCGACAGCTCATCAATCACATCATCGAGACTTGCAGATTACGATATCGTTTTCGGTCCCATCACATCCAAGGACATGAAGGCTATGCTGGGCAAGTGCCCCGAGGGCAAGTTTATCATCTCTCCCCTGGATCCCCAGGCAGCCGCACTCTCAAAGCAATTTCCCTCTATCCAGGCTCCGACCCCCACGGCCCTCCAGAATCAAGACATAGTGCATTGGGCTATAGAGGACATGCAGCCCGGCGACAGCCTGGTGCTGATTACCCAGAAGGGCGTCACCCTTTCCGAGGGCAGCAAATGTGTTATCGATGCTATCAAAGAATCCGGAGTCAAGTACCATACAATCAGTTACGGCATCCTGGAAGGCCTGCAGATACAGAAGGCCTTCGAGTGGCATTGCAGCGGGAACGCCACCACGCGATACATTGTGGCGGCAGATGACGAATCCTTCGTGAACGATGCCGTGCGCAATGTTAACCTTATGCTGTTCAAGAAGCACGACGTGGCGCTTTACGCTCCTTCGCGCATACGTTCTTTCAATATGATCGAGACAGAGTATCTGCACAGCGTGAACACCCACATCAGCGCAGCCTACTTCACCGACTTCGACAACAAGAACGTAAGCAATTTCATAATGGCATACAGGGCCCTGTTCAATGCCGAGCCCAACCAGTTCGCCTTCCACGGCTACGATACCCTGCATTTCTTCGTGAACATCTGCCGCACCTACGGCCGCCAGTGGCCCAAGGTCCTGCAGGATTACAGCGAACGCGGGCTCCAGACCGACTTCCGCTTCGCACGCGAAGAAGGTTCCGAGGGATTTGTGAACACGGCAGTCCGTCGCGTTGTGTATACGCCCGAATACAAGATAGTTCTACAGTAAGATTATTGAAGCAGCGCCCTGGCGTTGGCTTTGGCTTCCTCCGTGATTCGCTCGCCGCTCAACAGGCGGGCGATTTCGTTTATGCGCTCTTCGTCAGACAGGCGGCGCATGGTGGAGGTGGCTTCGTTTCCGGAAGCGCTCTTTTCCACCACGTAGTGGGCGGTGCCCTTGGCGGCGACCTGCGGCAGATGTGTGATTGCAAGCACCTGCATATTCTCCCCCATCCTGCATATCATCTGGCCCATCTTGTCGGCTGCGCTGCCGGAAACTCCGGTGTCGATTTCGTCGAAAATCATAGTGGGCATGCCGGTATAGCGGGCCATCAAGGCCTTGAGACTCAGCATGATGCGTGATATCTCGCCGCCGGATGCACATTTGGCCACATCGGCCGGTGCAGCCCCGGTCGCAGAAAACTTGAAGGTGACAGCATCCGAACCCGTGGCCGATGGTTCGGCTTCTGAAAGATCTACGGCAAATACCGCCCTGTCCAGCTCCAGGAAACGTAGAGACTCCTGAATGCCGGCAGCCAGCCCGGGAGCGGACTTGGAACGGGCTTTATGAATCTTTTCGCAAAGCGCCAGATGGGCCTTGCGGGCGGCTTCAATTTCTTTTTCAAGAGCGGCCTGCCTTTCTTCCAGCGAAGTGGAATCAAACAGGGCCTCGGAATACTTCTCCCGCACGGCAATCAACTCCGCTACAGATGCGCAGCCATGCTTGCGCATCAGGTCGTAGAGCAGGCCCATACGCTCTTCCACCTGCTCCAGGCGCTCCTGCGACAGGTTGACACGGGAATCCAGCTCGGAAACTGTTTCGGCGATATCCGCCAGTTCTATGCGGGAGGTGTGCAGGCGTTCAGCCAGTTCGCCGGTGCCTGGCACCAGTTGTGAGAGCTTACCAAGCAGGCGCTCCGCTTCCTTAAGAGCAGACTCAATGCTCATCCCCTCTTCCGGGGCAAGCAGAGCGCCCACAGCCGCAAAATTTTCTTTTATGGATTCGGCGTTGGCGAGTTGCTTCTGCTCGGCCTCGAGTTCCTCCAGTTCTCCATCACGGAGTCTGGCATCATCCAACTGCTTGAAACGCGCCTCGTTGTATTCGCGGTCGGTCTGCAGGCGGGAAAGGCGCTCGCGTATGCCTTCCAGGTCCTTCGTTTTACTCAGGATGACATTCCAAAGGCGGCGGCATTCCTCCACATCTTCCGAACACCCCGCATAATAATCCAGAATGCTCATCTGGAAGCGCTTGTCGGCGAGTTGCAGGCTCTGATGCTGGGAGTGGATATCCACCAGCGAGCCGGCGATATCCTGAAGCAACTGAACGTTCACGGGGGAATCGTTGATGAAGGACCTGCTGCGCCCGCTGGCGTTCAGCACACGGCGAATGAGAAGATTCCCTCCATCCCATTCCACATCGGCCTCTTCAAGCAGGGGTTGCAAGGCCTCGGGGGCAGAAAAATCCCCCTCAACTATGCAGTTCTGGGCCCCGGCCGAAATCAGGCCGGCATCCCCCTTCGCGCCCATCAGCAGCGAAAGGGCCCCCAGAAGGATGCTCTTTCCGGCACCCGTCTGCCCCGTAATAATGCCAAGACCCTCCGGAAGAGAGATATCCAGAGAGTCTATCAGCACGTAATTCTCTATGTGAAGCGACCGAAGCACGGCTCCTATTCCTCGCTCTTGGCGGTGCGGAAGTAGAGTTCGCCGTTCTCGAACTCGGAAATGGCAACGAGGTCGGGTTTGGGCTGACGCTCGTAGTACTTCGATATCTCGATCTGCTCTTTGTTCTCAAAAACTTCCTCCTTGGTGGCATCGCGCTCATTACGGAAGTCTTCCAGCTTCTTGTTGAGCTCTTTCTTCTCGGCCAGAGCTATCTGGTTTGCCCTCTTGGAGAGGATAACTACAGTTTCGTAAATGTTGCCCGTAGGCTCAGCCAGGTTCTTGATATCCCTGGTAATAGTGTTGACAGGTATTTTCTTTTCCATACTTCTTATACCTTCCGCATTCTGCAGAAAGTTTCAAATTTTTTCTTTCGCCTTCCTGTAAAGATTCTCCAGCTCCTTGCAGCGGGACGATTCAGGGTATTCGCCAATGAAGTTAAGGTAGTCGTCCACGAACACCATGTAACGCTCCTTCTGCTTGGAAGGCACGCTCAAGAAGGCATACTTGTAGGAAGACATGGCGGTGTAGAACAGGATGTCCTCCCGGTAAATGTTGTCTGCATCTTCCTTGAGCACGTTCCGGAACGCCACTCGGGCCGCCTTGTAATCCTCCATCTTATAATAGAGATAGGCATTCTGATAGGCCTTCTTGTCCAGCCTTTCGTTGAGATCTTCCAACATGCGCTTGCATACCGCGGTATGCAGCGATGCAGGATGATTCATCTGGTATTCGTTGATGGCCACTATAGCATTATAGGTGGGCGTCTGGTCCAGCTCCCAGCGATAGGTGCTTTTGTATAGGCAGTCCAGACGGAGGAATTCCGCATCGTCCGAGAAGGGGCTGCGCGGGAACTTGTCCAGGAAAGTCTTGAAATTGGTTTCGGCAGTGTAGTAATCCTTGTCGCGATAGTTGCTCAGCGCCCAGTAGAACTGGACAGTGTCTTCCTGGGGAGTGCCGCTGGTGAGCACGGACATGCTCTCGAACACTTCCGCTGCCTTGCGGTATTTCCCCTTGTTGAAGAACTCGAAAGCAGCCTTGTACTTCGCGTCCACGTCGTTCCCGTTAAGGAGCTGTTCATACTCGCTCTTGCAGGAAGGCAGGATGCATATCAGCGCTGCCGCCGCAAGGATGATTCTCTTTAATCTCATTTCTTCAAATATTTTTCTGCGTCCAAAGCCGCACGGCATCCCGATGCCGCTGCGTTGATGGCCTGGCGATAGTGGGGATCCTGCACATCTCCAGCGGCGAAAACGCCTTCCACATTGGTGTGGGAGCTGCAGCCGTCCGTCACTATGTAGCCATTCCCGTCAATGGTCACCCACTCCTTGAAAAGGTCGGAATTGGGATGGTGCCCGATTGCAAGGAAGAAGCCGTCAACAGCTATATCAAAAACCTCGCCATCTTTGCGCTCGATGCGCACGCCGGTCACACCGGATGCGTCCCCAAGCACCTCGCGGGTATTGCAGTTCCAGAGGATCTCGATGTTGGGAGTGTTCTTCACACGGTTCTGCATAGCTTCGGAAGCGCGGAAGACATCCCGGCGCACTATCATGTACACCTTACGGCAGAGGCCTGCCAGATAGGTAGCCTCCTCGCAGGCGGTATCTCCCCCACCCACGACTGCGACATCTTTCTTGCGATAGAAAAAGCCGTCACAGGTCGCGCATGCGGAGACTCCCATCCCGCGGTACTTGTGCTCAGAAGGCAGGCCAAGATACTTGGCGATAGCTCCTGTGGCTATTATAACCGCATCCGCCTCGATGGCAGGGGCGCCGTCGATCTCGAAAGTGAAGGGGCGCTTGGAAAGATCCGCCCTGGTAACGATGCCGCGGCGTATGTCCGTGCCCACGTTCTTCGCCTGGTCCCGCATCGCGCCGGTAAGGCTCAGGGAGTCGATGCCATTGGCAAATCCCGGGTAGTTCTCTACCAAGGTTGTGGTAGTGAGCTGTCCGCCCGGCTCCGGGCCCTCGTAAAGAACGGGTGCAAGGCCGGCCCTGGATGCATATATGCCTGCCGTGTAACCAGCAGGGCCTCCGCCAATTATGAGAAGTCTGACTTTTTCCATTTCGGTGCTTTTAGAATGTTGCAAAGATAATCATTATTTTACTATCTTTGCTCGTACTATGAGACGAATGAATGCCGCGCCGGATATGGAGAGATTCCGCTCCATCCTTAAGACCAAGGGGCTCAAAGCCACCCCGCAGCGGCTGGCCGTTCACGAGGCCATGCTGGCCCTTGGGCATGCCAGTGCCGACATGGTGCGGGACTGGATCCTTGCCAAAGGCGAAGTGGCCATCACCGTGGCATCCGTCTACAACATTCTCTCCCAGCTCACGGCCATGGGCCTCTACCGCATAATCCCCTCCATGAGCGGCGTCGTGTGGTATGATTCGCTCACAAAACCTCACATGCATATCTACAACCGCAAGAAAAACGAATTCAAAGACCTGGAAGATGATGCACTGATGCTGAAACTGCAGGCGTTTTTCAAGGAGAATCCGCCCAAGGGATACAAGGTGGATGAGATAGACGTGCTTCTGTGCTGTCACCGAAGCAGGAACTCTAAAATTTCTTAACATATGAAACTAGTCAACCTTGGAGAAAAAGACACTCTGCTCAATTCTTTCATTGCCGAAATGAGAGACAAGAAGGTTCAGAAAGACCGTCTGCGCTTCCGCACAAACCTCAAGAGGCTCGGGCAGATATTCGCCTACGAAATCAGCAAGACCTTGCAGTACAGCTGCAAAGAGGTGCCCACTCCCCTGGGCACTGCCGAAGTGAACACCTTCGACACCAAGATCGTGCTCTCCACCATCCTGCGCGCAGGCCTGCCCATCCACGATGGCATGCTTTCGTATTTCGACAATGCCGAAAGCGCCTTCCTGGCGGCCTACCGCAAGTATGACGCAGCCGACAAGTTCCATATCAACACCGAGTATTGCACTACTCCCGACCTGGAGGGAAAGACCCTTATCATAGCTGATGCGATGCTCGCCACCGGCTCTTCCATCATCCTGGTCTACGACCGCCTCATCAGCGACGGCGGGCAGCCGGACCACACCCACATCGTCTGCCCCATCGTAAGCGCGGTTGCGGTGGATACCCTCAAGAAGGCCCTCCCCGCCAACACCACCCTCTGGACGGGCGCAGTCGACGAGGAGCTCACCAGCCACTCGTTCGTAGTGCCCGGCCTCGGCGACGCCGGCGACCTTGCCTACGGGGAAAAGATTTAAAAGGGATTAAAGTTCCTTGCGCCAGCGGGCAAGGGGA